>JAGXSK010000305.1 GCA_018333845.1 Clostridia bacterium
AAAAAATAACAGTGCTTGTGCTCTTTCTTTATGGCTATTATAAAGACCTTCCTAATATTTGTCAAGAAAAGTATTCAGTATTATTTGTCTAATTTCTCCTAAACTTTAACCTTGAATTGCTTTTTTGTATTCTGTTTAGTAAAATATCTCACTCTTTCAATAACTTCAGGTTTAACTATTTTTTCGAAGCTCCTAAATCCAGCTAGTTTAAATCCATGTTTTTTACCTAATTTATGTATTTCATCTGCTTGTTTAATTGTTATTTCCCTTCCCAGGGTATATGATGTCCAATTTTTTTCTAACGCCAGTATCATTGTCTCTGCCATACATGCAAGTGCTAATTTTGGTGGATAGCCAAAGTTTAAATTAAAATCAACGTTTCCTGGAACCTCAACCAGTCCACCTTCGATAATAAGCACATCATCTCTAAGCTCTGCAACCCTTTTGGACACATCCCTGGGTCTAGCCACATCACAGACAAGTGCACCTGGTTTTAGATCCTCGGGATTTATTACACAGTCTACTGAAGAAGTAACAGTTATTATAATATCAGCCTTTTTAATTGCTTTTTCTGGTCGGTTAGATATTTTTACTGCCAGTCCAGTTTCCCTTAAAATCTTTGCTGATAATCTCTCTAACTTTTTTACGTCACGTGACACCAGGGTCAAATATCCACATTTTCTGGCCATCATCTGTGCACAAACGCTTCCTATTGAACCGTTGGCCCCAATAATGAGAACCTCTGCTCCTTTAATATCAATGTCTAGCATTTCTGCAGCTTTTTCAGTTCCTTCCATGGCAGTTGCTATAGTATAGCTGTTACCAGTAGTGACAGGAATGTTCAGGTTCTGCGCTACTGTATATCCTGCATCTCCTACAACAGAAGTCATTGCTCCTAAGCCTAAAATTTTTGCACCTAATTTTTCTGCTATTTTACCTGTTCGAATTATTTTATCTATAACTGTATCAGTAGGCAATTCTACCATCTGTTTGCTAGTTAGGGTGCATCCAAGAAAGTTTCCTATAATCTCAGCATTATCATATACAGATTTTATACCTGTTATTTCTGAAACCTTTATCGGCGGCAAATGGTAGATTATTTTATCGAGTATGCTGTCTGGAAGCCGTTTAAGAAATGAAAATTTTCTTGCTATATCTGAACTATCAATTGGATGTATCATAAATGCAAACCTATCCATGACTTACCTCCTGGGTTTGAAATGTATTTCCATTGAGCCATTCAGTATGGGGAACAAAATTTAATCTTTCAAGTAAATCTAAATACTCATTGCTAGTTAGCCCAGTATTGCCCTTTTCCGCTAGTGCAACCAGGACCCCTTCAATAACATTTGTGCCAAATGATCTGCCATTTAAATGGGGGGTAGTAGTTACCAGCAGGGAAACACCCTTATTTTTTAAATCCTGCACGTCTTCCTTGGTCACAGTATTCGTAATTATTATTTTTTCGTTTAACCTTTGCGGTATATGCTTTTTGATAAAATGGAAATCTCCAGCTATAATGTGGGCATCATCATAGTATTTTTTATACTTATCCTGGGTATTGCTTACTTCTTGCTTTTTACCTGTAGGATATAGAAATTTTAAAGGCATTTGAACTGCAATGGGAGCTATGGCCCTGGCCACCTTATCCAGGGCTTTTAATGAATATAAAGGTATGGGAACCCCCAAAGCAAAAATCAAATCGCCATAGGTCATTTTTGCCCCTGCATCTTCAAGAGCCTCTGCCATTCCAAATCTATCCATTGCACAAACCATCAGAACTCTTTTATCAGAAAATGTTATTCCCTTAACTTCCCGCAGATAACTAATGGTCCTTCTTTCTAATGTGTTTTTTAAGCCACTTCCATCAACAATGGGGGTTTTTTTGGCGTTTTTAGCTATCCTGGCTGCTTCTCTAATGGTGTACCGTTTAGTTCCAGCAAATATGTACAGGTCAGTTCCGCCAAGGCCAAAACAGTCCACCTTGCCATCTAGGTCTGAAATCAGCTCGGCAGCCTTTTTTAAACTTCCATCAGTTCCAATGCGCTCTATTAATACTTTTTCACCCAATACATCTATCTCAACTGTATGATTTCTTTTTGAAGAGCCTAGACTCACACTAACCACTTTTTTCATATCAACCACACTCCTTATGCATTCAATGTGGAGAACACATTTTGAATAACCTGTATATCTATTAGCTTGTTCCCTTCTATGGGCGATTTGCCAATCTCTATTCCAATAACTTCTTTATCAACCAGGACTTCGCATAGCTTTATCCTGTAATTTGAACCAATAACTATAATTACATCACAGGACCTCAAACGAGCTATAATCTCCATCACATCATTAAAAAGTTCAATGCCCTGTTTTTCCTTGACAAAACTCCATCTTTCCTCATCGGTCATAAGGAGCATGAAGTCTACACCTTCTTTTTTAAGGTACTGTTCCAGTTCAAGTTTATTCTCGATAGGGAAGGCAACAACTCCAATTTTTCTTCCCTTTCTAACCTCACCTAGTTTTTCTAGCTTGGAAATAAAAGGTCTATCCAGACCCATTACATTTGCAACCTCTTGTTGAGAAAGTCCTTCAGCTCTCAAGTTTAGGGCTTTATCAATAATTGTGTAGAGTTTTTTTCTGCTAAGAACCTTATCGCCAATACGCATAACATCCATAATAATTCTCCTCTTATTGTGCACAAAATTGTCTACATTTATAATAACAAAAAACTTTATCATAAGCAAATAAATAAAGTTGCCTATCATAATTAGACAGGCAACTTAACAATATTCGGCATAATATTTATTTAGCTTTTCCATGACTAACTGGATATCATCCAGCCTGTTTATTTCTTCACGCATTCTAGCTGCATTCCTTAAACCTTTAAAGTACCAGGCCAGATGCTTTCTCATTTGTTTAACAGCTAAAATCTCTCCCTTTTCCTTCACTAACATCTTATAGTGTCTAATACCCATTGCTATTCTTTCCCCGTGAGATGGCGGAGGTAAAAGCTCTCCTGTTGTAATATAATGAATGGTTCTTTTGAATATCCAGGGATTGCCCATGGCTCCCCTTCCAATCATTATGCCATCGCAGCCAGTTTCATCAAGCATTCTTTTACCATCTTCTGGCTCCCATATATCTCCATTTCCAATGACAGGTATATTTACAGCACCTTTAACCCTTTTAATTATTTCCCAATTGGCTTTTCCTCTATAAAATTGGCATCTTGTCCTTCCATGGACAGTTATAGCTGCTGCGCCAGCTTCCTCAATGATTTTCGCCACATCAACAGCATTAATTGTTTCTGGACTCCACCCGGCTCTTATTTTCACAGTAACCGGCACCCTTACACTTGAGCATACTGCTTCTATTATCTCCCTAATTAACCGTGGATTCTTCATCAAAGCAGAGCCTTCATTGTTTTTAACTATTTTAGGTGCAGGGCATCCCATGTTAATATCTATGATCTGGGGCTTTTTCTT
>JAGXSK010000306.1 GCA_018333845.1 Clostridia bacterium
TAAGACCCAAACAATATGGCACGATATACAGGGGCGGCTTCAAAAACAGGACGGAGTTTTGATCTTATTTCACTGATTTGATATATTGTTTGTTCCATATATTTTCACCACTTTGCGTTATTATATATTTATTATTAGCCGCAATAAATAATTTTTACAAGTTATACCAGCAAGTAAGCCTATGCAGCCATATTTTGCAAAGTGAGATGTCTATTACTCAAAATTCATCACCAACACTTCATCAATTTCGCCCCGCTTGTCAGCCTTAGAATTAATAACCCTTTTGGCTTGTATTATCTCGATTTTATAGTCCTTATACAGGTCTTTAATAAAATCTGTAGCTGAATTTGAAAGCAAAAATTTTATGCCTTTTTCGTTTAATTTATCACATGCATTTTTAAGTCGTATTTGTTCACTTTGGTCAAACCCGCCCTTGTCATATCCAGTGAAACTAGCACTATCTGAAACCGGATCATACGGTGGGTCAAGATAGACAAATGCTCCTTTTCTCGCCCCTTTTAGGGCTTCATTAAAATCTTTACATGTGAAAGTAATCTGAGCTTTATTGAAATAGCTACTGACAGCCTTTAAGGTATATTCATTTACAATGTTGGGATTCTTGTAGTTACCAAAAGGTGTATTGAACTGTCCTGCCTTATTAACCCTAAACAGCCCATTATAGCATGTCTTATTCAGGTATATTAACCTAGAGGCTCTTTGAAGTGGCGTAAGATGATTATAATATTCTTTATTCCGATCTAGTTCTCTTAATTCATAAAAGTAAGTCTCATCGTTTCTATGCTGCTTTAGATCATCTATTAATTCATTTACATTGTTTTTTATTACTTCATAAAGATTAATTAACTCAGCATTTATATCATTTACAACGGCTGTTTTTGGCTGCAGTTCAAATAAAACAGCACCACCGCCCAAAAATGGTTCATAGTAGGTTGAAAAGCTTTTAGGAATATATTTTACTATTTGATTTATAATCTGTCGTTTTCCACCTACCCATTTTACCACAGGTGTAACTAATTTATTAATTGCCATTTTAAATAATCCCTCTACTTTCAAGTAACAAATACTATTTTATAATAAAGCAACTATAAAACGATTCAATGGCATTATATACCAAATTATTAATAAAATCAATAATAAATGCGAATATATGTTCGCATGAATTTGGTATAATATTAAATTTTGTAAACATGCTGATTTCACTATTTTCTAAATATAATACTCCTCCAGGGCATCAGCATTCTTTATAACAATTGTTCTGCCTTTTATTTCTACAAGACCTTCCTTGCTGAACTTTGATAAAATCCTGCTCATGGTTTCTCTTGTAGTACCTACTAAATTAGCCATATCCTGACGAGTAATGTTTTTGCAGAGAACTATGCCATCCTTTGTTTTGCTGCCGTGGTTTTTTGCAAGGGCAGATAACACTCTAATGGTTCTTTCAATAGCATCATTGCTTCCAAGCTCCCTAACCCTTTGCTGTACTTCCTTAAGCTTTTTAGCCATGGCACGCAAAAGTTCCACGGCCAGCTGGGGATTTTCTGAAATAAGCCTCTCTAAATCTCTATTTCGAATAGAACCAATTTCACCTTCTTCTATGACCTCTACCGAGGCAGGATAGGGTGTATTCTTTTGGAACAAAGTAACCTCAGCAAATATATCTCCAGGATTAAGTATGTTTATTATAATTTCTTTGCCGCCCTCAGAGGTTTTAAAGATCTTTACCTTGCCAGATTTCACAAAATGGATTGCTTCCCCTGGGTCCCCTTCAAAGAAAATAATATCATTCTTGGCATATTTTTTGATAATTGTAAGCTCAGCAATTTTTTCAATTAAGTGTTCTTCTAATTCTGAAAAGACAGGAATTTTTCTTAAAATATTGCTGTCAGGTTTCATATATCCTCCACCTCGTAATGGTAATTAAAGGTTCTATCGCTTATTGTATCATATAAATCTGCCATGTTAAAAACTTCTTTCATTTTTACTTTTTTCACCCCATAAAACAAATTTGTAATAAAAATCCCCTTACAGTGGACAGATTTTATTATTTAACCTGTCTGCCTTAAGGGGACATATCAGCTTATTACAAGGGAATTAACTCTTAAATTATTATCTAAGATTTTCAGGATTATCCAAGCATGGCTGCCAGGTCTTCCTGTGGGTTTCCTGTTAATTTAATGTTAAAATTATCCTGAAGGACTTTTACAACATTTGGAGTCAAGAATTCAGGTGGATTTGGTCCAAGATAAATATTTTTCACTCCAAGACTTAGTAATCCTAGCAGGATTGCAACTGCTTTTTGCTCGAACCATGACAATACTATGCTAAGGGGCAGGTCATTTACAGAGCAGTCAAAGGCTTCAGCTAAGGCCACGGCAATTTTTACTGCGGAGCCAGAGTTGTTGCACTGGCCCAGGTCAATATATCTAGGAATTCCATCAATTGTTCCAAAGTCATGATCATTGAAGCGATACTTTCCACAGGAAGTTGTGATGATTACACAATCATCTGGTACAGAAAGGGCAAGCTCTCTATAGTAGTCTCCACCCTTGCCAGGCTTGTCGCAACCAGCAATTACAAAGAAGCGTTTTATTTTCCCTGCCTTTACAGCATCAATAATCTGTGGTGCAATTGAAAGTACTGTTTCGTGGTGAAAGCCGGTTGACAGGGTCTTATCTGACTGCATATTTGCTTCTGGCAAAGAAAGTGCCTTTTCAATTACTGGAGTAAAATCCTCACCTTTAATCTTTTGAACCCCTTCAAGTCCTGTAACTCCATAGGTGAAGAAACGGTCTGCATAGCTGCCCTTAATTGGCATTACACAGTTTGTTGTTGCAAGAATTGCACCAGGAAATTCTTCAAAAAGCTTTCTCTGGTCAAACCAGGCTTTACCAATATTGCCCTTTAGGTGCTTGTATTTCTTTAACTGGGGATAGCCGTGGGCAGGCAGCATTTCTGAGTGAGTATATATATTTACACCTTTTCCTTCAGACTGCTTAAGAAGATTTTCTAGAGCAGCCAGATTATGGCCAGTAACAATAATGGCCTTGCCCTCTACCTTGTCATTTGTCACTGTTACAGGTTCTGGCACCCCAAGCCTTTCCACATGGGCCCTGTCAAGCAGGTCCATTACTTTTACTGTTGCTGATCCTACCTTTAAAACCATTTCCACATGTTCCCCAAGATTGAAGTTTGAGTTTGTAAGTGTAGCGTAAAGGGCCTCCTGGGTAATTGCATCAACCTCTGGATCAGTGTAGCCCATTTCTCTGGCGTGGGTTGCATAGGCTGCAATACCTTTTAATCCAAAGATTATTGTATCCTGCAGACTTGAAATATCTTCATTCTTGCCGCATACACCAATTTTTGTACAACCTCCCTTGGGGGTTTGTGAGCATTGATAGCAGAACATTTTCAGGTCCTCTTTTTGAACTTCCTTTTCATTCTTAAACAAACCAAACATTTAATGTACCTCCTTGATAATTGTTTTTAACTTTAGGTACATTGTAACTGTACTGCATGATTGTTTCTGTGATATATATCACCTATGTACAAAATCCTTGAAATAAAAAATAAACACCTTCTCCCCAGGTGTTTAAATCCTGCTCTTATCTGTAGTTGGTAAACTGCAGCTCTAATTTATAATCCTGTTCTTTTAAAAAACTTATCACTGCCTGCAGATCATCCCTGCTCTTGCCTGAAACACGAACCTGGTCATCCATTATTTGGCCCTGAACCTTGAGTTTAAGATTCTTAATGTCCTTAACTATCTGCTTGGCAGTTTCTGTTTCAATACCCTGCTTGAGTTTGATAAGCTGGCGGACTGTTCCGCCACTTGCTTCCTCAACCTTGCCGTATTCTAAATTCTTAATTGGGACCTGCCTGCGTATTAGCTTTGATTGGAGGATATCAATAACACTTCTAAGCTTAAAGTCATCATCTGCAATGACTTTAAGATTTCCATCCTCCAGACTCACCTGGGACTTGCTGTTTTTAAAGTCATACCTCTGGGAAATTTCTTTATTTGTTTGGTTAATAGCGTTGTCAACCTCCTGCATATTTATCCTTGAAACAACGTCAAAGGATTCGGCTTTAGCCATTATCACCACTCCTCGTCCTTAAATGTACTATTTACAAAGGTTTAACTAATATCACCCATATCTTATCTGAAGTCATCCTTATTGTAAAGCCTGGTGAGCCTATTTTATGTTTTGCAGTCTAATTAGGCCGGTTTCAAAAAGAAAAAAGACTTAGATCCATTAATCTAAGCTAATTTGCTGGCAGCTCAAGAATAAACATATTGTTAATTGTGTATATTAGCAGCCATGTAATAAATAAACATCTGGGCCGTCTTCAGATTAGTGGCTACAGGAAGGTTATGCACATCACAGACCCTTAAAAGGGCTGTAATGTCAGGTTCATGGGGCTGGGCCGTCAATGGATCTCTTAAGAAGATAATCATATCAATTTTACCCTCAGCTACCATGGCTCCAATCTGTTGGTCTCCCCCTAATGGTCCTGAAAGACATCTTTCTACCTTTAGCCCTGTTGACCAGTTAATCATTTGCCCGGTAGTTCCAGTTGCAATGAGCTCGCATTTTTCTAGTATGTCCTTGTGTTGTCTTACAAACTCTATTAATTCATCCTTTTTCTTATCATGGGCAATTAATCCAACTCTCATGTACATCCCCCATTAATACATATTAATTCAATTGGTTTCATTTGTAAAATTTTAATATATATGGCAAATTATATAAATTTAAAAGGGGACGTTTCTGTCCCCCTTGTGTACACCATCAGGAGTATAAGTTACGCAAGGCAAGTTTCATTTTATGGATTTAAATCCTTTCTTTCCCCTGTTACTAGAAAGATAACACTCTCACAGATGTTTGTGGCATAATCACCTATTCTTTCCAGGGAACTGCTGATAAACAGCAAATAGGTGGCCTGGGTGATGGTTTTTGGATTCTCAAACATAATGGTTAACAGCTCACGGAAAATCTGATTGTGCAGCTTATCAACCTGATCGTCGTCCTGTGGTATTTCTTCAGCCAGCTCTACATCCTGGGCTACATAACTATCCAGGGATTTTTTTACCATCCTTTTTGCAAGTTCAGCCATCCTGGGTATATCTATAAGGGGCTTAATAAGGGGCTCTGTGCCAATTCTTTTTGCCGTCTTGGCAATATCACAGGCATGGTCTGCCATGCGCTCTAAATCTTTAATGACATTAAAGGTGATGCCAATTAACCTTAAATCCTTGCCCATTGGCTGCTGGGTTGCTATTAGCTTCATACATCTATCTTCAATTTCCAGATCTAGTTTATTAACTATCTTATCCTTTTGCAATACCATATCTGCAAGGTCCAAATCTTGTTTTACCAGTGACTTGATTGCATCTGTAATCATTTCCTCAACCAAACTGCCCATTTTACAAATATCTCTTTGCAATTCTTCTAAAGACTGCTGAAAATTTGTTCTTATCACTCTTCTCACTCTCCCCTAATGGATTTATAAAATAAACATATTCACACTCCAGCTTCTAAACTAGCTTTAGTAACAGCCCCTAGCTAAATCTTCCGGTAATATAATCATTAGTTTTCTGTTCTTTAGGCCTTGTAAAAATGACTTCAGTCTCGCCTTCTTCAATTACTTCACCATTTAAAAAAAATGCTGTTCTATCAGAAATACGGGCTGCCTGCTGCATATTATGAGTTACAATTATTATATTATAGTTCTCTTTCAATTCATGAATCAATTCTTCGATTTTCAGAGTTGATATTGGATCTAGAGACGAGGTTGGTTCGTCCATTAGCAAAACTTCTGGCTCCATGGCCAGTGCTCTCGCTATACATAATCTCTGCTGCTGACCCCCGGATAAACCCAGCCCTGGAGCATGCAACCTGTCTTTTACTTCATCCCACAAGGCAGCCTGCTTCAAGCTTCTTTCTACCAGATGATAAAGTTTATCTTTTAATTTAATGCCCTGCATCCTTGGCCCAAAGGCTACATTTTCAAAGATTGTTTTAGGAAAAGGGTTGGGTTTTTGAAATACCATACCTACCTTAGAACGCAAATCAATTAAACTTGTTTCACTGGAAAAAATATTCTTACCATCAATATATACACTTCCACAAATTTTTACATCAGGAACCAGATCTATCATTCTATTGAGAACTTTAATAAAAGTAGATTTTCCACAGCCTGATGGACCAATTATTGCAGTTACATTTTTCCTTTGAATATTCATATTGATGTTCTTCAAAGCATGATTATTTCCATACCATAGATTTAATTCTTCTATAACATAAATGGGGCTATTATTCTCCACTTTATTCACCTCGTCTCGTTAACCAAATCTTCCAGTAATATAATCCTCAGTTTTCTTTTGTCTTGGATTAGTAAAAATTAATTCAGTAGGCCCCGTTTCTATTACTTCACCGTTTAAAAAGAAAGAAGTAGTGTCAGACACCCGGGCTGCTTGCTCCATATTATGAGTTACTATAACTATTGTATAATCTTCTTTTAAGCTAGTAACCAATTCTTCAATTTTAAGTGTAGCTATTGGATCAAGGGCTGATGTTGGTTCATCCATAAGGACTATATCAGGCTCTACAGCCAGTACACGTGCAATACAAAGTCTCTGCTGCTGTCCCCCTGAAAGGCTCAGGGCCGAATCCTTCAAGCGGTCCTTTACTTCATCCCATAAAACAGCTTTTTTTAAGCTTGTCTCCATGATTTCATTTAATTTTTTTTTATCTTTAACACCATGACATCTTGGTCCATAGATTACATTTTCATAAATACTCATGGGAAAAGGATTAGGCTTTTGGAATACCATTCCGATTCTTTTGCGAAGTTCAACAACATCAATCTCCTTATCATATATATTAACATTATCAATTAAAACCTTGCCTTGTATAGTAACTCCCGAAATCAGGTCATTCATTCGGTTTAAGGTTCTTAAAAAGGTTGATTTGCCACATCCCGATGGTCCAATTAGAGCAGATACCTGATTGCTGGATAATTGGATGGATACATTGTTTAATGCCCTTAGATTGCCGTAATATAAATTTAGTCCTTCTACTTCAATTTTGGTTTGTCCATTCATCACTTAAACCCTCCTAAGAGATTTTTTTCATGAATCTCTTTAACAAAAATGTTGATGTGGCATTAATTATAATCACGACAAATATTAGCACAGCTCCCGTACCAAAGGCTACATCCATTGCACCTGTTTCCATGGCCACCATAAATAAATGCAGCGATAATGTTCTGCTGCCATCAAATATGGAAAGGGGAAGGAGCAAGGTTCCGCCTAGGGTTAAAAGAAAAGCTGCTGTTTCTCCTATAACCCTTCCAATTGAAAGAATTAAGCCTGTTAAAATACCGGGAAAGGCCGTTGGCAGAACAACCCTTTTTATGGTCTGCCATCTAGTTGTACCTAGTGCCAGGCTTCCTTCCCTTAGAATAGCTGGTACAGCCTTCAAGGCTTCCTCTGAAGAGCGAACTATTGTGGGCAGTATCATGGTTACACCCGTTAGAGCACCTGATACTATTGACCAACCTCCTGTAATGGGTTTTAAAAGAATTACAAAAAAAGCAAAACCAAAAAGCCCAAAAACTATTGAGGGAATACCTGCCAGTGCTTCAGTGGCAAATCTAATACTATTAGTTACTGGACCTTCCCTGGTATATTCGTTCAGGTAAATAGCAGCACCCACACCAATGGGAGTAGCAATAATCATTGTTGTAAAAACCAAATAAACGGTACCTATGATGGCAGGGAAGATACCCCCTTCAGAACCCATTTTTCTAGGATGAGCTGTCAGGAACTCTATGTTTATCATAGTTAGTCCCCTGCTTAATACATAAAAAATTATTAGACCAAGTATTAAAACAGTCATTAAAGCTGCAGCACTTAAAATACCATAGGCAATGGCCTGCTGTTTTTCAACTTTCCTCATGCTCTATTAAACCCCCTTTTGGCAATAAGAGTAGTTATCACATTTAAAAACATAATAAAAACAAATAAGACAATGCCTGTTGCAAAAAGGGCTTGTTGATGCTCAGGGCCAGCATATCCCATTTCTAATGCTATATTGCCAGTTAATGTCCTAACAGGAGCAAATAGTCCCTTCCAGCTTAATTCAGGTATTAGTGTAGCGTTGCCAGCAATCATAATAACTGCCATTGTCTCACCAAGGGCTCTGCCTGTACCAAGGATAACTGAGGTAGCGATGCCTGATTTAGCAGCAGGCAGGATAACATTATAAATAGTCTGCCACTTGGATGCCCCCAGGGCCAAGGCACCTTCTTTATACTCTTTAGGTACAGATCTAATAGCATCCTCTGAAATATTTATTACAGTAGGCAAAATCATAATTGCAAGGATAATTCCTGCACCCAGTACTGAGTAACCCGTTTGATAAGTAGCCGGCAAATACTCACCAAGAGGCCCCCTGGAAATATCAGCAATAATACCTCTTATGGCCACCATCCCAAAAAGACCATAGACTACCGATGGAATTCCAGCCAACAGCTCAACTGTAGGCCTTACTATTTTAGATATCTGCTGGGGTGATATTTCTGCTAAAAAAATAGCTACAGAAATACCCAATGGTGCACCAATAAATATAGCAAAAAAAGTCACAAAAATAGTTCCAACTAACATGGGAAAGATCCCATAAACTTGATTTGTAGGGTTCCATTGTTTCCCAAATACTACTTCGGAAACACCATAATTCTTGAAGATAGGCAGTCCTTCCTTAAAAACAAAAAAGGCAATTAATAATACACTTAATACTGCAGTAAAAGCGGTCAAAAATAAAAAAAACTTAACTACTTTTTCTCTTGTGGTATGTTTCATTATGTTCATGCACTCCCCATGCAGTTAATACAGCACACACTAATTGTATTGAGGCTTTGTTAATACAAAGTTATATTAAGGTTAATTTTAGGTTAATTTCCAATGAATAAGTCAAGTCTATTTAAACAAGAAAAGGATGATTAAAGTATTCATCCTTTCCCCTCTATAAAGACTATTTTTAGTAATGTTTGCTACTATTTTACTGGCACTAAACCATTTTCTTCCACAACTTTTTGACCTTCATCACTTAAAACAAAATCTACAAAGGCTTGAGCTACATCACTTAATTGAGCATCTTTTTTAACTACATAGTTAAAGGGACGTGCAATGGGATACTGCTGTGCCCTTACATTTTCTACTGTGGGTTCTACTCCATCTACCATTACTGTTTTGATACTATCGTTAATGCCGCCTAATGATATATAGCCAATTGCATTTACATCATTTAAAACTGCTTCTCTAACAGCACCTGTTGAGTTTTGGATAATAGCTGTGCTGACAAAATCATTATCTTCACCAACAACTAGCTCATGAAAAGCACCACGTGTACCAGAGCCTTCTTCCCTGTTCACCACCACTATGTTAGCATTTCCTCCGCCAACCTGGCTCCAGTTAGTTATTTCTCCTCTAAAAATCTTTTGTATGTCTTCAAAGGGCAAATCATTTACCGGGTTCTCTGGATGAACAATTACTGCAATACCGTCAATTGCAATTGCTATTGATGTCACACCAATCTCATCAGCTTTTAATCCTCTAGAAGCTGCTCCAATATCTGCTGCTCCAGATTCTGCTGCTCTAATACCAGCTCCTGATCCACCACCAGATACTTCTATTCTAACTCCAGGATTTTTGGCCATAAAGGCATTTGCCAATTCTTCAGATAAAGGCTGTACAGAAGTTGAACCTGCAATGGTAACAGTACCACTTAATGCTGGTGTTTCTGGTTTGGGATCTTCTTTAGGTGTTTCTGAACCCTGATTGCCTTGTCCACATCCTACAGCAAATAGCGCTGCCATTAATAATACTACTACAAATACTAATCTTTTTGATTTAAAACCTGTTTTCATAATAGACCTCCTTAATCTCATAACTATTCTCTTCCAAATACAAGTTTGATTATATAGACTTATGGTTAACTAAAGATTATGTAAAAGTAAATTTTAGATTAAAATAGAGCTCCTGGATCCTTAGATATACTATTTTGTCAAAGTCTAAATTGTTCTACACTTTTTTCCACATTTACTGCCAGGCCCTTTAGATTCTCGGCAGCTTCATGAACTAACCCGATTACTCTAGTTTGCTCTGCCATTATATTGGCGGCACTATTGGACGCCATGGATACTTGTTCAGAATTATTAGAGGAGTTTTCCAGGTTGCTTACCATTGTATTGGACATGGTTTGCATTTCACTTGTGGCTGACACTACTTTTTCTAAATCATCATTGATATTATTAATGGATCCCCTAATCCTTTTAAACTTTTCATGGGTTTCTAAAACTATTTTTTTCCCCTTTTCAGTTTCATTTACAGTATTATTCATGAAAATTCCAGCTTTTTCTGTGTAGTTCCCAACATATTTGGCTAGCTCGGCAATTTCCAGGGAGGAACGATTGGTATCTTCAGTAAGCTTTCTAACTTCTTCTGCCACTACTGCAAAGCCCAGACCATGTTTGCCAGCCCTTGCAGCTTCTATAGCTGCATTTAAGGATAACAAAGCAGTAAACTCGGCTATTTCTTTAATCCCATCAGTAATTTCAGTGATTTTTTGAGAACGTTTTCCAAGCTCTTCAATTATAACCGAGGTTTCATTAACAATCTCTGAGATGTTTATTATTTGCTGGCCCATTGCATCCATGGAGCTTATGCCTAACTCTGCATCAGTATTTACTTGAGTGGTGGCCATTTTCATGCGCATAATGTCTTCAGACAATTTTTCTACTACCAGATTAAAGGTTTTAGCAGCATTTGAAATTTCGTTAGTGTTAACAGTTTGCTGTTGGTTAGCTGCGGCAACTTCTCCCACATTTACTAAACACTGCCTACTATTTTCCAGTACTTCATTTGTTGCAGCTGTGAGCGAGCTAGATGCATTTTTAACATCTGCAGCAACCACCTTGGTTTGTCCCACAACATGTGCCAGTTTTTTAACCATGCTTTCAAACTTGTTTGCTAGCTTGCCTACCTCATCTTTTCTATGTGACATGCCAGTATTAGCTGTCAAATAGCCCTGCTCAACCTGCTCCATATTAGAAATTATTTTGTCAATAGGCCTAAAAATATGTCTGGCTAACATTAATATTACTAAAATGCTTATCAACAAGGCGACCATACCAGTATAAAGCAGCTTTTTACTTTGTTCTGCAAGCATCTGGTCTAATTGTTCCATGGGTATGCCTACTGACCACATGCCTATAATTTCCCCATTTTTATCCCTGATTGGCCAAAACCCTGTCAAATACACCTGTTCATTAATGTGCACCATGCCTATATATTCTTTGCCTTGCTGCAAAACCTGCTCCTCTACATAAGCATCAGTAATATCTCCAATACCTCTCTCTCCACTTTCGTTGCGAGCAGTTGTAATAATACTTTTGTTCCCTTGATAGACTGTTACTAGATCTCCAGTCAAGATTGCCAGCCGGTCTACTATGTCAATGTTATTATTTATCTTAATGTTAGCCTTGTACATTTCTCCATCTTTGATATACCATTGCCCAGGAAATGTTCTGTCTAATATTTCTCTTGTAACAAAAATGTCATAATGCAGTTTCTTATATGTAGCCTCTATTACTCCGTCTTTTATCACCTTGCCGGAAACCATACCGCTTGCTATTAAAACACATATAATTAAAATCATTGTTGCTGATATAAGCTTGGTTTTTAAAGAAATTGTCAAAGATTATCAACTCCCAATAAAATATAATGTTTTGAATTACGGCTTTATATTTTTAAATTTTACATAAAAAACTTTAAGTTTAGCTTAAATTCTTATTAAATAATAAAAAAGATCTAGAAGTTTTTTGCCAATACCAAAAACTCCTAGATCTTAAGAATAATTACTGTCGTAAATATAAAATCTATATGGTTCTAATTTTCCCATCAGGTTGTTCCTCTATCTGCAAATCAAAACCCTCTTCCAGGTGTCTCAAGGCCTTTCCATTGAGGTAATTGCAATTTTTCCCCTGGTAGGTATCACCCTCTTCCAGCCTTGTCTCAATAAGCTCTTTAATCTTCCACCAGCTTGTATCCCAATTGCTAAAAAGCAGCTTGCCCTTTGGACCCTTGCCCACCAGCCTTTGTACAACCACATCAGGATGGAGGTGTGCTAAAAAAGTTACCACCCTTGCCACATATTCTTCAAGGGAAATAATGGTAAACTCCTTGTCCAGGTACTGGCTCCCCAGCAGGGTTTTTTCAACTATGTACAAGGAATGGAGTTTGACATAGTCTATACCCAGGGCAGAAACGATCTTGGCATTTTCAACAACGTCTAGTTCCGTATCTCCTGGAAGGTTTAAAATAATATGGGCACATATCCTAATATCCCTTTTTTTTATTCTGATAACAGCATCTAAAAACTCAGCCAGGGTGTGACCCCTGTTTAGTCTGCTGAGGGTATGATAATTAACTGACTGCAATCCAAGCTCAATATCCACCTCCAGCTTTTTTTTAGTTTTCAACTGGCAGAGAAAGTCTAGATACCTGTCATTAATGCAGTCTGGCCTTGTGGACAAAGAAATCCCTATTATGTCCTCTTCATTTGCTGCCCTTTCTACTTCCTCTATAAATTGGGCATATGGTTTATAGGTGTTTGTAAATGCCTGAAAATAAACAATAAATTTATTAGCTCCAAATCTCTCGCGAAAAAAAGCCTGGTTTTTACGAATCTGCTCCTGTATGGATAAAGTATTGGCAAGACACTCAAAACCAGACCCCTCTTCATCACAAAAGGTACATCCCCCGTGGCTGACTGCACCATCTCTATTAGGACAGGTTCCCGGAAGATTTACAGGTACTTTATATACTTTTTCTCCATACCTTTCTATCAGGTGTTTTGAATAAATCCTGTATCGATCCAATGATAAAACTCCTTTGCTTTATATCCTTAAGACTATATTATCAATAAGACGTGCAGGCCCTACCTTTACTGCCATGGCAATCATGAATTCTCCCTTGAGCTCTTCCAATGGAGAAAGGTCATCTGTACTTCTAATGTCTATGTATTGTAAATCAGCCAGGGGCTCTTTTAATATATTATTCTTGCCAGCTTCCAGGAGAAGCGAGACATTCCTTTCCCCCTCTAGAATCATTTCCTCAAGAAGCTTTAAGGTTTGGTAAAGTATTGGAGCTGCTTGCCTCTCAACTGGACTGAGATAAGCATTCCTTGAGCTCATTGCCACTCCATCCTCTTCCCTTACAGTGGGTATAACTTCTATGGGAATGTCTAGATC
>JAGXSK010000307.1 GCA_018333845.1 Clostridia bacterium
ATTTTATCATAAATATCCTCTGAAAAGTCTAAAATGTGTGTTTCAATCTTTAAAATCTTTCCGTCAAAGGTAGGTTTGTAACCTATGTTAGTAACAGATTTATATTCATGACCATTTATCCTGGTATATGTAGCGTATACACCTTTCCTTGGTAGTATAATATTAGCTTCTATTAATAGATTTGCTGTAGGAAATCCTATTTTCCTGCCAATTTTATCTCCAGATACTACCTTGCCTTCTATTATTGGCCAGTAACCCAGCATACTTTTTGCAGAGGCAATGTCTCCCTTTTCTAAAAATTTTCTTATTTTACTGCTGCTAATTGGTATATTGTTATATCTGACAGGAGGTTCCCTATGAACCTTAAATCCATATCTCTCTCCTAGTTCTTCTAAAACCCAGGGATTGCCCCTGGCACCTTTTCCAAAACTAAAATTAAATCCAACAAAGACCTTTTGGGGTTTAAGATAATATACTAGATAATCCTTCACAAATTCCTCGGAGGAATTCTGGGAAAATTCCTCTGTAAAGGGATGGTTGATTAAAACTTCAACGCCGCATTCCTTGATAAGATGTTCTTTAACCCTTGGGGGCGTTATATAGCCATTAAATGAACCTGGAAAAAGTATCTGTTCAGGATGAGGTGAAAAAGTATACACAACAGATGGTCTTTTATTGATAATTGCTTCGCTAACACATCTTTGAATAAGCATTTTATGTCCCAGGTGTACCCCATCAAAATTCCCCAGAGACACATAGCTTCCTTTAAATTTTTGTAATTCTTTGGTAAGGCTTCTGTATACCTGCATTTTTACCTCATTTAAATACTTTGTATAATTTAATTATGCTGCCATGGCTTTTGCCCAGTGCAACCAGTTTATTTTCTGAAAACATAGCAATAATTTTATCTGTATGATCTAACCCTGTTTGAATTGGACTGCCATTTAGAACTTTAGAGAGCTCACTATGATTTAAAGTATACTTAATAAAGCTTTTATTATCAATTATTAACTCCAGGGGACTGATAAAATCATATTTGTTTTTGCTGAAATCATCTTCAATTTCTTCTATTGTATGTGATGAATTAATTCTAAACAAGCCTGTCTGTGTCCTTATCAAAAAGGACATATACCCTACAGTATCAAGTTTACTAGCAATATCCTCACATAATGTTCTAATGTATGTTCCTTTAGAACATTCCACGTCAATTATGGCTTTAATTGTACCTTTAACAGTATAATGCTGGACTAGTTTAATATCCTTTATTTCTATAAGCCTTGCCTTTCTTGCCACACTCTTGCCTTCTCTTGCTAGTTCATATAATTTCTTTCCCTGCTGTTTTATTGCAGATGTCATGGGAGGGGTTTGCAGGTGCTGACCTTTAAAACCCTCTAGTACTTTTCCCAGCTCTTTTTGACTTACTTTAAAGCCTTTATCTTTTTCAATTATATCACCAAAAGCATCTCCAGTAGTTGTTTTTACTCCAAAGGTAAGTTCTGCTCGATAGCACTTATCTGAATCCAAAAGATACTCAAGAAGCCTGGTGCCCTTGTTGACACCCAAAACTAAAACCCCGGCTGCTCCGGGGTCCAAGGTTCCAGAATGACCTATTTTTTTTTGACCCAGAATTTTTCTTGCCTGAACCACGACCTGACTGGAACTAATACCAGGAGGCTTTAATATATTAATAAACCCATCCATAGACATCACCTGTTATATTAATCTTTCATGTAAATATTCTATTACCTTTTTAATTCCTTCATTTAACTGGGTATTTAGGGTACATCCAGAGGCCTTTTTATGTCCTCCTCCACCAAAATATGAAGCAATAGCCTGTACATCAAAATCAGCCTTTGCACGAAAACTAACCTTGATTTCATTCATCCCTATTTCTTTAAACAATATGGCTACCTCTATACCTTTTATGGATTTTGGATAGTTTATAAAACTCTCTAATTCTCCATACCCAGCTTTCCATTTTTCCATTACTTCATTGGTGGCAACAATATATGCAGCCTTATTATTACAGACAAATTTCATTGTGGATAAAACATCTATTAACAGGCCAATACTGTTGGGGTTTTTATTTTCCCACAGATTAATTCTAATTGCGGAAAAATCTAAACCCATTGTCAATAAATAGCCTGCCATATTAAAAGTCTTGGCTGTGGTATTATCAAACCGAAAACTGCCTGTGTCTGTAACTATTGTTATATATAAAGCATTTGCAATATCTTTATCAATAGTTATATCCAATAATTTTATTAGATCATAGACAATTTCTCCCGTAGAGGATGCCGAAATATCAACATGATTAATATCTGCAAAGTTGGTATTGCCAAGATGATGATCTATATTGATTGAAAGGCGGCACCTTTTCCTATATGCGTCTATTTGTGAGCCAGCTCTTTTCTCATCTGCACAGTCTAGAAAGATCATGATGCTCTCTTTATTAACAACTACATCATCTGGCCTTCTTATGTCATCTATTCCTGTTAAAAACCTATATTCAAGGGGAATGTCACCATTAATAATGACTTTTACTGACTTTTCCATTTGTGATAAAGCTTTAGCTAGAGCAATTGACGAGCCGATACTATCACCATCAGGATATTCATGGGATACAACCACTATTTCTGTTGAACCAATAACAGCTTCTTTTATACGACTAAGACTCATATCATTGTTCCTTTTCAGCTTCATCTGATTTAATCTTAGATAAGATTTGAGATATTTTCACCCCATGTTCAATTGAGTTATCAATTCTAAATAGAATCTCTGGAGCGTATCTTAATTGAATGCGTTGGGCTACTTCTTTTCTAATAAAACCCTTTGCATTCTCTAATCCTTCTAAAGATTTTTTTTGTTGTTCTTCATTTCCTAGAGAACTGAAAAATATTTTTGCATGTCTTAGGTCATTAGACAGTTCAACATTGGTGATAGTTATAAAGCCAATTCGGGGATCCTTTACCTGGTGTTCAATAATTGCCGCTATCTCTTTTTTCATTTGTTCAGCAACCCTGGTAGTTCTCACTGATACCATTTTTACACCCCCAGTACTATAATTCCCTCTTAATTTCTTCATATTTGTAAGCTTCAATAATATCTTGTTCTTTGATATCATTAAAGTTTTCCACCCCAATTCCACATTCATAGCCTTGAGCCACTTCTTTTACATCATCTTTAAACCT
>JAGXSK010000308.1 GCA_018333845.1 Clostridia bacterium
AATATCACCTGTGTAGAGGGCTTTCCCAATGATTAACCCCTCCACTCCTATACCCTGAAGTTCTTTGATCTTTTTAACATCTTCAAGGCCTGCCACTCCACCTGAGGCAATTACCTTTAGGCCTGTTTTTTCAGCCATCTCCCTTATTCCTTCAATATTGAGCCCCTCTAGAGTTCCATCCCTTAAGGTATCAGTATAAACAACCCTTTCTAATCCCATTTCTTTCATTTCCCGGGCAAATTCCAGGGCAGACTTCTCCATAACCGTTTCCCAACCATCTATTGCTACCTTGCCCAGCTTGCTGTCAAGGCCTAAAACAATGGCATCACTCCCAAACCTCTCTACAGCAGCTTTAACCATCTGGGGATTTTTTAAGGCGGCTGTTCCAATAATAAGTCTAGTTAATCCCAGGTTTAGATAGTATTCTATTGTTTCAAGGCTGCGAATCCCTCCCCCTAACTGGACAGGAATATTAACCCTGGATATTATCTCCTTGATAACCTCTAAATTTTTTGGCGATCCTGAAACGGCTCCATCCAAATCAACCAGATGCAGGAACCTGGCACCCATCTGCTCCCATTTCAAGGCCACCTCCCACGGTTCTGTAGAGTAAACAGTTGCTTCCTTCATATCTCCCTTGTACAAACGGACGCATAATCCATCCTTTAAATCAATAGCCGGCAGTACTAGCAATTATATCATCTCCCCGAAGTTTCTAAGTATTATCTGGCCCAGGGAACTGCTCTTTTCAGGGTGGAACTGGATTCCCATGACATTGTCCCTTGCTATAATAGAACAGTAATCGATTCCATAATGGGTGTATGCTGCAGCATATTCCTCGTTATCCGGTTTAACATAATAGGAATGAACAAAATAAAAATAGCTGTTATTCTTAACTCCTGATATCAACTTATGTTCCCTTTTTACTGTAATGGAGTTCCAGCCCATATGAGGGACTTTTACTGTGGCAGGTATCTTTAAAACCTGTCCTTCTATCACTCCTAATCCATTATAGAAACCATTTTCTTCACTAACCGTCATAAGCAGCTGCATTCCAAGGCAGATACCCAGCAAGGGCTTCCCCTTTTTAATCACGTGCATAATGGCATCAACCATTCCACTAGTTTTAAGGTTCTCAATGGCATCAGCAAAGGCACCTACTCCAGGCAATATGATACCAGAAGCTGCTGCAACCTTATCAGGATCAGAAGTGATCTCAGCTTTATAGCCTACGCCTTCCAGGCTTTTTTGGACGCTTCTTAAGTTTCCCATGCCATAATCTATTATTGTAATCATTTTCATGCTACCACCTACTCTAGAATTCCTTTAGTGGATAGAACAGAAGCTTGACCTTCATTTATTTCCCATGCAGCACTCATACTGCGGGCTAATGCTTTAAATATTCCTTCAATAATGTGATGGGTATTATGCCCAGCAAGCTTATCCACATGCATGGTTATGCCGCCATTAACCGAAAGGGCACGCAGAAATTCTTCAACAAGTTCAGTATCAAAATCACCTACCCTTTCTTTTAGTCCACATACCCTATAGGCCAGGTATGGCCTTCCGCTAAAATCCACCACCACCCTTACAAGGGCATCATCCATTGGCACATAGCTGGTTCCATATCTCTTAATACCCTTTTTGTCACCCAGGGCTTCTTTAAGTGCCTTGCCAATACATATACCTAGATCTTCAATGAGGTGGTGAAAATCAACGTGCAAATCCCCAACTGCAGATATTTCCATATTGCAGCCACTATGCCGGGCAAAGAGTTCAAGCATATGATCAAAAAAACCCATGCCAGCTGTTCCAGTTAATAAACCCTGTCCTTCCAGACATATTTTCACTTTAATATCTGTTTCACCAGTTAGTCTTTCAATAGTTCCTGTACGGTCCATATATACTCACACCTCTATTCTAATCTAACCCTAACTGAATTAGCATGGGCATCCAAGCCCTCTATTTCAGCCAGATCTATTATCCTTTGACCCCATTGCTTTAAATTAGCTTCAGTATAGTAAATAACACTGCTCTTTTTAATGAATGTATCCACTGTAACAGGTGAATAGAACCTTGCTGTACCCCCTGTGGGCAGAATATGATTTGGGCCTGCAAAGTAATCTCCTACAGGTTCAGGACTGTAAGCTCCTACAAATATTGAGCCGGCATTTTTAATTCTGCTGAGAATATCAAAGGGGTTATCTACCAGGAGCTCCAAATGCTCTGGTGCATAGGCATTAGATACATTAACAGCTTCATCTATATCCTGAGCCAAGACTACTGCTCCATAATCAATGAGGGATTTTGCCGCTATTTCATTACGGGATAGCCCTGCCAGCTGCAGCTTCAGCTCTTTTTGGACTTCTTCTATTAACAGCTCACTTGGTGTAACTAATATTGAGGAGGCCAGGGTGTCGTGCTCTGCCTGGGACAATAAATCGGCAGCTATATAACGAGGATTTGCATTTTTATCAGCAATTATCAAAATCTCACTAGGCCCTGCCAGCATGTCTATATCAACCACGCCATATACAAGCTTCTTGGCCAGGGTAACAAAAATATTCCCAGGACCAGTAATCTTGTCAACTGGCTGAAAATCCCTGTCTCCATATGCCAGAAGCCCAATGGCCTGTGCACCCCCAACCTTGTATACAGCAGTTACACCTACCTCTTTTGCTGCTACCAGGGTATAGGGATTTACTGTTCCATCCCTGGCAGGTGGTGTTACCATGATGATATCCTTTACTCCTGCAACCTGAGCTGGAATAGCATTCATTAATACTGATGAAGGGTAGGCTGCAGTACCCCCTGGCACATAGATGCCTGCCCTCTCAACTGGATTATATATCTGCCCCAACAAATTTCCATCCCTATCCTTTTCCAGCCAGGATACCCGTTTTTGCTTTTCATGGAAATCTTGAATTCTAGCGGCAGCCATATTAATATTTTCTATATAGCTCTCTCCTACTTTTTTATAGGCATCAAGGAATTCTTCCTCTGAAACCTTTAATGCTTCCCTTGTCAGCTTGATACCATCAAACCTTTCAGTATATTTAAGCACTGCATCTATTCCATTATCTTTTACATCCTGCAAAATAGCGTCCACATCCGACATGAATTTATTTTCATCACTTCTTTTTTGCTGCATTAATTCTTGCAGCTCTTCTAATGTAAGAATTCTTAACATTTTCACTGGCTCCTTTTGTTTACTTGTTCATAGCATTTTGCAGCTAGATCCTGAATTATAGCATTTTTTATTCTATAGCTAACCCTGTTGGCTATTAGCCTTGCTGTGGCCTCAAACATCTCTTCTACAGCTATAAGGTTATTTTCCTTTAAGGTTCTGCCTGTTGACACAATATCAACAATGAGATCGGCAAGGCCTACTGTGGGAGCAAGCTCTATATTACCATGGAGCTTTAAAACTTCAACTTGAATCCCCTTTTCCCTAAAATAGTTCCTGGCAACCTGGGGAAATTTTGTAGCCACCCTTGCGTTATTGAAAAAAGCTAGATCAAAGCAACCCCTGGCATCCCTAATCCCCTCAACTACTCCTTGTGGTGCTGCAACGACAAATCTACAGTACCCAAAGCCCAAGTCAACCAGTTCAAATACATCTGCTCCAGATTCCTCCAGAGAATCCTTGCCCACTATTCCAATGTCTGCCGCACCATATTCAACATAGGTTGGAATATCAGTTGGACGGCAAATAAGGTATTTAACTTTTTCCAATGGAAATTCATATACCAGCTTTCTAGACTCTGTATCAACATTTTCTGACGGATAACCAACCTTTGAAAAAATATCTAATGCCCCTTGACCAAGCTTACCCTTTGGCAAGGCAATTATTAACTCCTCTTTATGTGTACCCATGGTTAGCACCTTCTTTATATCAGTTATTAATATCCCATTTAATCTACAGCAGTTTAATGATATTCTTTATTCTTCTTTCAATGGCATAAGCCTCTGCCTCTTGTTCCGTAAGGTTCATCAAGTCTACCTCCACAACATAGCCCTTTGAACGAAGAAGTTTTGCTTCCTTAATAACTTCATGCTCGATGCTTCCACAAATTAGATAGTCTATCTCTGGTTCCTCTGCCAGATTGCCCTCTCTGCATAAAGCCTCAAGAACCCTTTCCACCCCTATAGCAAATCCAGTTGCGGGGTTAGAATTACCGAAGCTGCCCAGGAGCTTGTCATAACGGCCTCCACCACAAATTGGAAAACCCAGGCGTTCACTATAGCCTTCAAAGACGATGCCTGTGTAATAGTCAAAATCCCTTAAAATACTAAAATCCACAAACACCCTCTGGTCTACCCCATATGCCTTTAATGATGAAGCAAGACCTTCTAAATCCTTAATGGGTTTTTCAAGTTCTGGGGCAGCTACAAGGGACTTTAAGTTTGTTACAGCCTGGTCCAGGCTGTTCTGAGTAGTTATCACCTTGAAAATGTTCTCTTCAATTGATTGTGTTTTGAAGTTTAAAAGCTTTGCAAGCTCCACATAATTTTTGCGGCTTAGAGCTTGTTTTATTCTCATTGCCCTTTCAACATTATCAGTACCATTTAACTGCTTTAATAAGCCCTTGGTAATTTCCATATGACCTAGCCCAATCTGAAAACCCTGCAGACCTGCT
>JAGXSK010000309.1 GCA_018333845.1 Clostridia bacterium
CATTTTTAAACAGGTCAAACAACCCATTGCTTCTTTTTTCACCTTCAACTATTTCAACAAAACCTTGATAAGGATTTTTTAAATCAGCAGGAATATCCCAACCCGGATAAATTGATAGGAAAAAAACACCAAATTGTCCTTCTTTAAGATATTCAATTTCATCCACTTTTAAAACTTCTTCTTTATATGAGCCGCCCATTTGTTTTATTTTTATGACATCTCCTACATTTACTCCTCCTTTGATTACCTTATCCACCTCAAGCTCAGATACCGTAAAAATAAGATTAAATGGTTTTTCTTCTCGATGTTCACCAATATTAATATTTATTTTTTCAGGGATATTATCCTTAATAATCTTGCCAACAACTATTACAGGAGTTTCATCTATTATAGAATTAATATCATCATATATAAAATAATCCATATATACACCTTCAAAAGATAATTCATTTATACCACTTTCCATTTTCGAAGCACATCCAGAGATCATTAAAGAAATCATTAATACCAAAACACCACAAATTGCTAATATGTTTAAATTTTTCACAATTTACCCTCCTTGTTCTTTTATAAAACCAGTAGTACCTTCAACTGTATTATCTATTCCAACTAGCCTTAACTCCATTTATGTCATCTTGCTGAGCAGTATAGATGCTACTCCTGTTTCTGTTTATATTCATAATAGCTATGCCGCTAGTAATGTCATCTAGTCCAAAAGAATGGCCAAACTCATGAGCTGCCACACTTTGTCTGACTGTTGCAGACTGCGAATCTAAGTGAGTTCTATTTAAAAGAATTACGAATTCAGTCGTTGTATGAGGATAATAAGCTTGGTCTTGTTTAACAATCCCATATAGTCCAGGCCAATCCGTTGCAAAATAATCTGTTATGAATCTATTTTTAAAAGCACCACCTACAATAATCTTCCTTGGTATTGCTCCTATAGAATGATGAAAATTCCAGTTATTAATAGCATTGTTAACAGGTGTGAGATATGTTGAGTGAACTTCTACTGTATTTATAGGTACATCTTGACCGAAAAACCCCTTGGTAAACAACTTATAAGCAAACGCAGGTGAAGATATTACAAAGACAAATGAAATTGCTAATAAAATCATCACTATAGTGTATAAATTTTTTCTCTTATTCATATTATACTCTCCTTTTTTATATAATTGGTTTTTATTTTATTTGCACTTTCCTAAGTTAGACCATAGATTATATTTACCATTAAAATTTGCTAATTTATTAAGTAACTAGCCAATTATACCCTCATTAAGCACCACCTACCCTTTATTAATCATCCTTTTTTAGTTGACATATATTTCAGGAGTAACAGCCGTGGTTGTATCCTCTCTTACATTGTTGGTTGCTTTATGTACGGTTCTAACCCTATAAAAACTTCCTTTGGCTACAGAAACACTTTTAGTACCGCTTACCGAGTTGCTATAATAATTTACATATTTTTGACTATGAATATCAACCCACTTGCCATTGATTTTTTGTTGTAAGATAACTGTAACGTCTATATAATTGGCAATTTGGTTAGCTCTTGTATATCCATGTATTTCAACAACCCCATTACCCAAGTCACGTATCCTGGCTCTCCATTCATCGATTATATAAGGTTGGGAAGATTCCATCCCATATATAACCCCACTACCCATCTCCCTTTTAAATGTTGCCTCTGCTTCATTTATGGCATCACTAGCCATTACTACTGTTGCGCTTAAAGATATAAACAAGAGTGCTACTAATAAAATTTTCAATGTTTTCACCTTTTTTTACCTCCTGGTTGAGTTATACTTTCAATACTTTGTCGTTTTAAAACAAAAAAAGGTTCCATTTTTAAAGGAAAATTTTGTGTAATTGTAGAAATATTAGGTTGAGGTGAATATATATGGAACCAAACTTTATGGAAAGTCTATATAAACTTCATTACGAAAGGGTTTATAAATCAACTTATATGGCAACTGGGGACGTAGAATTGTCCAAGGATGCTACCCAGGAAGCATTTTATGATGCTTTTCGTAAATTCCACACTTTAAAAGATAAAACTAAGTTTTCAGCATGGGTTTCATCCATAGCATTAAATAAAGCAATAGATTTAATGAGAAAGAGCAACCAGATAAATAGAATAAAGAACAAATCCACTCTTTTTTATATAAACCTCAGCGAACATAGCCCAGAAGATTTATTATGCAGCAATGAATTAAGATCAGAAATGATCACTCAACTAAGGTCTTTGCCCCAAAAATACGCAGAAATTTTATTTTTAAAGTTTTATCATGATTTAACCGAACAGGAAATATCTACTTTATTAAACATTCCAGTAGGAACAGTTAAAAGCCGTCTTTATAGGGCAAAAGAGCTTTTAAAAAGATCCTTTGAGAAAAACCAGGAGTAT
The DNA here is from genome assembly GCA_018333845.1 of Clostridia bacterium. Taxonomy (GTDB): domain Bacteria; phylum Bacillota; class DSM-16504; order Desulfitibacterales; family Desulfitibacteraceae; genus Desulfitibacter. The sequence continues at coordinate 2,408 of JAGXSK010000309.1, forward strand.
AGAAAGGTGGTCAAAGTTCATGTATAAAAATGAGGATTCATTAGATTACTTGATAAAAGAAGAAATACAAAACTATGCTAAATCAATTGAAGTATCCGATATTGATCAGGCGTGGAAGGATTTTGAAAAGAATATGCTTGGCAGGAAAAAACGAGTAAAAAATTTATCCAAATTTGCTGTCATTGCAGCTATTTTAATTCTCATTTTATTTTCTAGTATTTTTGTATCATTTAATAACCAGGCTGTAGCGAATTTCTGGTTTTTAGAAAAAATTAAGACTACTATTGATGAAATAACAAGTATTTCAATTACTACATCGAAACAGGAGCAGCCTGAATCCCAAGATAAAAATATTGAAGATAATACTGTAACAGTAACTATTGAAAAGAAGCTGCTTTCATTAGAAGAGGCAAGTCAACTGGTAAGTTACCCTATTGTATTACCCACTTATATACCTTCAGGTTATTCACTTAATGGTGTTTATCTGGATAATCCGGAGTCAAAAACTACTTCTATTGAATTGCAGTATAGTACACCAGGTATAGAGGAAAAACTCATTATAAACCAGATTCCTACTAATAATTCTACTGGATTCTCACATAACTTCAGAGGAACGGATGTTCAAGAGAAAACTGTTTTGATTAATAACAATGAGGCCACTTTACTAACTTTCAACAATAGGCTGCAGCTAATTTGGCAGTACAAAACTTTCCTTTACATTATTACCGGTGCTATCAATGAGGATGAAATTATTAAGATGGCTGAATCTATAAGGCTGTAATTATTGCACTAAAAGAGGTGCCTCTGTAAGGGGCACCTTTGTTATATCATCCAGAGAGCTATAGAAGTCTAGAAACATGATGTTATATGCCTGCTGGAGCCATGAAAGCTCCAGCAGCTGGTTCATATGGTTT
>JAGXSK010000310.1 GCA_018333845.1 Clostridia bacterium
GGCTGTACAGGGTTTATTTATGCCCTTGCAACTGCTACCCAGTTTGTAGAAACAGGGTTTTATAAGAACGTGCTGGTTATTGGTGCAGAGGTTATGTCCAAAATCGTTAATTGGGAAGACAGAAATACCTGCATTTTATTTGGTGATGGAGCCGGGGCAGTTGTTTTACAGCCATCACAAAATTCAGCAGGAATCCTGGCCAACTACTTAGGAAGTGATGGAAGAGGGGCTCATTTATTAAAACAGCCAGCTGGTGGATCCAGCCTTCCTCCAACACATCAAACAGTAGATGATAAATTACATACTATTTATATGAATGGCAACGAGGTCTTCAAGTTTGCTGTACGTGTAATGGGAGAAGCTTCTCTGAAGGTTCTTGAAATAGCAGGTGTAGATAAGGAAGAGGTTGACCTATTAATACCTCATCAAGCAAATATGCGCATTGTTGAGTCAGCTACCAAAAGGTTAAACCTGTCACCAGAAAAGGTAGTTGTAAACCTTAATAAATATGGAAACATGTCAAGTGCATCAATCCCAGTTGCCCTTTATGAAGCATATATGAACCAGCGGATTTGTGAAGGGCAAAAAATTCTCTTAGTGGGCTTTGGTGCCGGATTAACATGGGGAGCTACATTAATTCAATGGTAGACAGGATACAAATTTAGATTGGGAGGTGTATTAATATCAAAACGCGTATCACACAAATTCTTGGTATAAAATACCCTATTTTTCAAGGCGGTATGGCTTGGATAGCTACAGGTGAACTAGCAGGAGCAGTATCCAAATCCGGTGGTTTGGGAATAATAGGTGCCGGAAACGCTTCACCCGAAATAGTAGAGAAGGAAATAGATAAGGTCAGGGAAATAACAGATAGACCATTTGGAGTAAATGTATATTACCTGTCTCCCCATGTTGAGGAAATTATTAATCTTGTAATTGAAAAGAAAGTTCCAGTAATCACCACAGGAGCTGGCAATCCTGGCAAACACCTGGCAGCATTAAAAGAAGCCAAGGTAAAGATATTTCCAGTTGTAGCATCTGTTGCCCTTGCAAAAAGGCTAGAGAGGTCTGGAGTGGATGGCATAATTGCAGAAGGAATGGAATGTGGAGGCCATATTGGTGAAATAACCACCATGGCTCTAGTGCCTCAGATAGTAGATGCTGTAGACATTCCTGTGATAGCTGCTGGAGGCATTGCAGATGGAAGAGGCATGCTGGCAGCAATTGCCCTTGGGGCAGAAGGTGTTCAAATAGGAACCCGCTTTATTTGTGCTACTGAATGTATAGCTAACGAAGCATACAAAAATGAAATTATTAAGGCTAAAGATAGGGATACTGTGGTTACAGGAGTTCACGGACATCATGTAAGGTGCATTAAAAATAAGCTTACAAAAGAATTTATTAAAAGAGTTGAAGCAGGTGTTTCCATTGAGGAGTTAGGTGAACTGGGTGCTGGCAAATTAAAGGCTGCGGCCATAGATGGAGATATAGAGATGGGTTCCATTATGGCAGGTCAGATCTCTGCAATGATAAATGATATTAAGCCTGTAGAAGCAATTATTTATGAATTAATTGAGGGCTATAAAAAAGAATTAAAGAGGGTGCAAAATATATTCTAAGCAGTGGAGGTTAGTATGAAAAAAATTGCATTTATGTTTCCTGGCCAGGGTTCGCAATATGTAGGGATGGGCAAAGATTTATGTGATGATTATCCAGAGGCAAAAAAACTATTGCAACAAGCTGATGATATACTAGGCTATAAATTAAGTGAAATAATATTAGAAGGCCCTGAGGAAAGTCTTAGATTAACAGTAAATACACAGCCGGCAATTCTTACTGTAAGTATAATTTGTTGGCAATTACTAAAGAATTCCGGAGTTACTCCTGATTATGCTGCGGGCCACAGTTTAGGAGAATACTCAGCATTAGTTGCTGCTAATTGCCTTGATTATCCAGATGCACTCCAGTTGGTATCAAAAAGAGGAAAATTTATGGAAGAAGCCATACCTGCTGGCAAGGGTGCCATGGCTGCAATCCTTGGTTTAGCAAATGAAAAGGTTGAAGATATATGCTCTAGGATTGAAGGGGTTGTGGAAACTGTCAACTATAACTGCCCAGGCCAGCTAGTTATTGCTGGGGAAAAAGAAGAGGTTGAAGCTGCATCCAAGCTAGCGGCTGCTGAAGGGGCCAAAAGAGTTGTTCCTTTAAATGTTAGTGGGCCATTCCATTCAAGTCTAATGAAGCCAGCAGCAGAAAAATTTGCCCATGAATTAAATAAAGCAAACTTCAAAACTCCAGAATTTCCCATAATAGCTAATTTAAGTGCTGAAATTGTCCAATGCCCAGATGAAATTAAGTTCGGTCTTAAAGGTCAGATGCATAACCCGGTATTGTGGGATATGTCCATAAGAAAGCTTATAACATTAGGTGTTGATAGATTTGTTGAAGTAGGACCTTCCACGGTTTTGAGCAGTCTAATGAAAAAAATAGATAAAAATGTTAAAGTATATAATGTTGAGAATGTAGAAAGCCTTGAGCAAACTCTAAAAGCTCTAAAGTCCCTGCGGTAATATGTCAATACTCTAAATAATAGAATTGGAAACTAAATTCGCTAATTTTTTTAAAAAAGGGCATGCTTAAATAAGCTCAGTTTGTAATAGTAAAAACTAGAAATTAACCGAAGGAGGAGTAAAGATGTTATCTGGTGAAGTTGCCCTTGTTACTGGTGGGTCCAGAGGAATAGGTAAGGCCATAGCCACTGCCCTGGCAAAGGCTAATGCTGCAGTTGTTGTTAATTCCATTGATGAACAAGAAGCCATTGATGTAGCTCAAGAGTTAAATGCTTTAGGGAAGGAGGCAGTTGGCATAAAGGCTGATGTTTCAAATACTGCAGAAGTTGAAGCCCTTGTCAAGCAGGTTCAGGACAGATTTGGAAGCATAACTATACTTATAAATAATGCAGGTATAACAAAAGATGGTTTATTGATGAGGATGAAGGAAGAAGATTGGGATAAGGTTCTGGATATTAACCTGAAGGGTACATATAATTGTACCAGAGCATGCATCAAGGACATGGTAAAGCAAAAAAAGGGCAGCATTGTTAACATTAGTTCTGTGGTAGGCATCTCAGGGAATGCTGGACAAACAAACTATGCAGCATCAAAGGCTGGGGTAATTGGTTTTACCAAAAGCCTGGCTAAAGAAGTAGGAAACAGGGGTATCAGGGTTAACGCTGTAGCTCCAGGCTTTATAGATACTGACATGACTGGCAAACTACCTGAAGAGCTGGTTGCAAGAATAAAAGAGCAGATTCCTTTAGGTTCTTTGGGTGCTCCAGAGGATGTGGCTGATTTAGTAATGTTTTTAGTTTCTCCAGCAGCCAAATATATCACAGGTGAAGTGATCAAGGTGGATGGTGGATTGAACTTGTAAACTTTGGAAAGAATGAAACTGCAAAATCTCTATTGGAAGGAGGTGAAAAGAATGTCTACAGTATTTGATAAGATTAAAAAAATAGTAGTGGAACAGTTAGACGTTGATGAGGCAAGCATTACATTGGAAACCTCTTTTGAGGATTTGGATGCAGATTCTCTTGACATTGTTGAACTTATCATGGCT
>JAGXSK010000311.1 GCA_018333845.1 Clostridia bacterium
ATGTCCCTGGTTTGACCGTTAATTATTAACTTAAACCTGGATTTATGAAAATCCATTTCCATATCCTGGGCTTGATACTTGCAGTTATTGTTAAATCCGAAAAAATTAACCTCTGCTTCTGTCCAATCTTTCATCTTTATACACCAGGAGTCCTCTCCATTTAGGAAAACCTTGCCTGTTTTATCTATATTTCTAACAAGTTCACCCTTTGCAGTTGCAATGTTTTCTATTGTTTTTAAAATTTCAATATGCACAGGAGCTACATTTGTAATCACGCCTATTGTTGGCCTGGCAATACCTGCCAGCTCATTTATTTGACCAAGACCCCTCATGCCCATTTCTACAACTACCGCCTGGGTATCATTATTTATTTCAAGGAGAGTAAGGGGAAGTCCTATTTCATTGTTGAAACTGCCCTGGCTTTTAACAACATTTAGTTTTTGCTTTAGCACAGCTGCTATTATATCCTTTGTACTAGTCTTGCCGTTGCTTCCTGTCACAGCAATTACTGGAATATTATACTTGCTTCTATGATAATGTGCCAAATCCTGCAGGGCTTTTAAAGTGTCATCCACAAGAATAACTGGTATTGTAAGATTTGGCTTAAATTCCTGCCAGTAGCTTTTTTGTGCAAAAACTACACAAGCACCTTTTTCTTCTGCAGAAACTAGAAAATCATGTCCATTGAATTTCTCGCCAATAAGGGGAATAAATAAATCTCCTTCACTAATACTTCTAGTATCTGTAGAAACCTTTTTTATATATACTGCTGCCCCAGGACCATTTAATAGTTCTCCAAAAACAGCCTTTGCAATTTCCTGCAACTTCATGGTTACACCAACTCACTTAAAAATTCTCTAGCAATTTCTTTGTCGTCAAAGGGGTAGGTTTTGCCTTTGATCTCCTGATAGGTTTCATGCCCCTTGCCTGCAATGAGAACAAAATCGTCCCTTCGTGCCATTTGAATTGCCCTGCCTATAGCTTCTCTCCTATCAACCACAACCTCATAGGGAGCAGACAGTTTATCAAGTCCTGAAAGTATATCCCTAATAATTGCCTCTGGCTCTTCACTCCTTGGATTGTCTGAGGTGACAATACTATAATCACTGTATCTAGCTACAGCTTCACCCATCAATGGCCTTTTTGAACGGTCCCTATCTCCACCACACCCAAATACTGTTATTATACGGCCTTTTACAAATTTTTTTGCTGAAGTCAATACATTTTCCAAACTGTCAGGTGTATGGGCATAATCCACTATAACTGTGAAGCCTTGATTAAGATCAACCTTTTCAAAACGTCCAGGAACACCTTTTACTGCTTCTAATCTTTCTTTAATGGCTTTTGGAGCAATGCCTTCTAGATAGCCAACTACAAATGCAGCTAATGAATTGTATACATTAAATAATCCGGTGATTTTTAAATTCATGAAAATGGACCCATCAGGATACTCTAAATCATAAGACACACCTTGATCTCTGACATGTATGTTTTTTGCTGTGAAGTTACAATCTCTGCCTGTACCATATGTGTAAACGGGAACTTGAGATCTGCTTTTAAAGTACTCATAGTATTGGTCATCTCTGTTAATAACTGCATACTGGAGTCTGTCCTTTTTATCTCTTCCTAACATTTCAAAAAGCTGTCCCTTGGCTTCTTTATAAGCATTTAAATCTTTATGAAAATCCATATGATCTTGTGATAGATTTGTATATACACCCACATCAAAAGAGCTTCCCTTTACCCTTTTTAACTCCAAGGCATGGGATGATACCTCCATAACCCCATATAAAGCACTTTCTGCCAGCATCTGACAAAACATCTGCTGCAGGTCCACTGCTTCAGGGGTTGTTCTGTTAGCTGGAAGGCTTTTATCACCAATCATATTACCAATGGTACCAATTAAACCAACCTTGTGCTCTTTTTCTAGAATGTATTTTATTAAATACGTTGTGGTTGTCTTGCCATTTGTACCTGTAACACCTATTAACCTTAATTTTTTTGATGGATAACCATAAAAGCGGGCTGCCAGTACTGCCATGGCATCCCTTGAATCTTCAACCTTAATTTGGGGTATCTCTAATCCATCAACATATCTTTCCACCAACAGAGCTGCTGCTCCCTGTTCAACGGCTTTTACAGCATATAAATGTCCATCTGTTTTAAATCCTGGAACACAAATAAACAAGTCTCCAGGTTTTACATATCTAGAATCATATTTTATACCTTTTATATCTATTTGGTCTATAGGGTTAGATATTACATATGAGTGCAATGGTTTTAAAATATCCTGCAAATTCACCAGATCATCTCCTTGTATTACATCTTATTACTAAATTAACCGAAATATAATAATTTTAACCCATCACTCTTTGAAAATAACCTTGACTTCCATGCCTGGCTCAAGTATGGAATTTGGTTTTGGATGCTGGTCAACTGCCCAGCCACTTCCTTCTGGTATAATCTTTAAACCCATGGCTTCCAATAAGTTAGCTGCCTGATAAATTCTATATCCAGTCAAATCTGGAACCTTAATTATATCTGCAGCTTCTCCCTCTTCTAACTGAATAATAACTCTAGTGCCAGGGTTTACCTTGGCCATTGCTGCAGGGTTTTGGTCCTTGACTATTGTTCCACTTCCCCTAAAATCTGCAATTAATCCAAGACTTTTTAATACATGTTCTGCTTTATCTATACTTAAACCAGTTAGATCTGGTACAGAGATCTGCTGCAAGTCACGCTGTTTTTTTTCATCAGGGTTATACTGGGGTGCTACCCCCAGATAATGCAGGCTGTCCTCAACTACCCTTTTAAAAATCGGAGCTGCAACAGTGCCGCCATAATAGGGATATCCCTGGGGTTCATCAACTATAACAAGGGCAACTAATTTAGGATTATCTACAGGTGCTACTCCAAGAAAAGAGGCAACATATCTTCCCTGCAGGTAACCACCAACTCCAGCCTTTTGAGCAGTGCCTGTTTTTCCACCGACCCGGTAACCCTCTATATAAGCATTTCTACCTGATCCTTCACTAACAACTTGTTCCAATATATACAAAATTTCCTGGGCAGTCTCCCTGGAAATTATTTGTTTAACAGCTTCAGGTTCAACCTTTCTAATAAGATTTCCATTCTTATCAATTATTTCTCGAACAAGATGGGGTTTTAATAAAACTCCATCATTTGCAATGGCAGACATTGCAGACACCAATTGAATAGGAGTAACAGCAATCCCCTGCCCGATAGATATGGTGGCAATATTAACAGGCTTAAGGTTTTTTTCTTGGATCATTATACCCCTTGCTTCACCTGGCAAATCAAGGCCAGTTGCACTTCCAAATCCAAAATCCCTGATATAATTGTAAAAAATACCCTTCTGTTTCTCCTCCAATCTAAGTCCTAACTTAATAAATACTGGGTTGCAAGAGTTTTGAACACCTACTGAAAATGTCTGACTTCCATGGGGGTTATGAGAACGCCAACATCTTATTGTTTCGCTACCCACCTTTACCGAGCCGGTACATGTAAATGTTTCATTTTGACCAACCAGACCCTCTTCTAAAATAGCAGCAGTGGTAATAACTTTAAAGGTAGAACCTGGTTCATAGCTGTTTGAAACAGCAATATTTCTCCAATTTTCTTGTGGGTATTTATTAAAATTATTGGGATCATAGGTGGGTCTGTTTGCCAGTGCTAGGATTTCACCAGATTGAGGGTCCATTACCACTATGGTGGCACTTTTGGGATTTGTAGGGCTATTCATTAAAATATCCAATTCTCTTTCAGCAATAAATTGTATGGTCTCATCAATTGTTAGAACCAGGCTATGTCCATCTACCGGCGGCTTATAATTATGCATGGCATGGGGAATCTCTCTGCCGGCTGCATCAAATTCAATAACAATGGCTCCTCTTTTTCCTTTCAATTCCTCATCATATACAACTTCAATTCCATCCAGACCTTGATTATCTATACCTGCAAAGCCCAAAACATGGGCAGCCAGATAGTCATTTGGATAAAATCTTTGGCTTTCCTCTGCAACATTAATACCTGGGAGATCAAGCTCACGCACAGCAGCAGCTTTGTCAAAGTCTACTTTACGAGTAATATATTCGAACCATGAACCTTTTTTAGTGATGCGGTTATAGATGTTTTCAAATGGAATGTCTAAGATTCTTGAAAGCTCCCCTGCAATCTCTTCAGCCTTACCACTTCTGTTAACCTGAGGTGGAATAGCATAAATATAATCTGAACTAACACTAATGGCCAGTTCCCTCATATTCCTGTCATAGATGGTCCCCCTTTTAGGCTCCACGGGAACCTCCCGCATGCGATTATCCAGAGCTTGAAGCTGCAGCTCGTCACCCTTGACAAATTGAATCCAGATAAGTCTTAAGCTTAAAAAAAAGAAAGCTGCAAAGAATAGTAAAAATACCTTTGCAATCCTTTTTTTCATAACTACATTTCCTGTCATTAA
>JAGXSK010000312.1 GCA_018333845.1 Clostridia bacterium
AATCCGGCAGCCTCCTGGCCAGCTCATAAAAGCCTTGTATGGGAGTAGGATCCTTGCCAGGATATATTTTCCCAACAGGCTCCCCAGCATGAATATTCACCAGCATGTTGCATTTTGCAGCAGCCTCCATTAAATTCAGAAAGTCTTTGTCATTTAAATCCCAGCCCTGCCCTCCTGGCCCCATTTCACCAACACCTGCAAAGCCCATTGCATAGCACCTTTCCATTTCCCATATGGCACGCCAGCCAGCTCTGGGATTTACACTTGCAAAGGCTATAAAACGTTCAGGATGCCTGCTTATTAGGTCATGCATATAGTCATTATGATACTTGCATAATCCATGATCCCGCCAGTACCACCCCTGCATTACTATCTTCTCTACACCGGCTTCATCTGCCAGGGCTACAGCCTCTTCACAAGTAGCATAGCGTTGGATTGTGCATTTGGGATCTGCAAGGACACCAAAATAAGTATCTAGCCTGCAGTACTTCTCCTGATTTCTAATTACGTCGGGAGGAAACATGTGGGTATGGATATCTATTATTCCCCCCTGTCCAGCATGGGATAAGGGCATGTCTTCTCTCCCCCTTCCTTTAGAAGCCCTAACAGCCTTAAAGCGTTTTTGCCTAAAATGTCGTCCAAGGCTTCCTTGAATTGTATTTGGGTACGTATCTCATTAATCATTGTTATGAAGTCTGCTTGTTTCCCACTCTGGGGGTATAAAAGTAAGGGATAGCCTGTTCCGAAAAGGATTTTTCTATGCCCCACAAGGTTTATTGTGGACATATAAACCTGTGGTGAACAGATAAGTGGGCTTGCTGCCGTATCATAATACACATTGGTAAAGGCCTTGCTGATTTCAGGCATGAGCTCATAAAAGGGCAGCCCTCCGCCCCAGTGGGCAAGAATTACCTTCAATAACGGTTTAGCCATAACCAAGTTTACATAATCATTCAAGGGAACATCAGATTTACCAAAGTAAAAGGCTCCCACAGGCTCACTAATATGAAGACTTATAGGAATATGAAAATCCATGCATAAGTCACATATTTTCAGGAAGCTGTCATCCCCTAGAGAAAAGCTTTGCCCATAGGGGTCCAGCTCACCTACCCCAGCCATGCCTGCCTGGATGCATCTTTTAACCTCTCCATGTGCATTTATTCCATCATTGGGATTGACTACACAAAATCCTATAATCCTATCTGGGTAAGCTTTCATTGCTTCAAGGACATAATCATTCTGCATTACACAGTACTCGTGGGACAAGAATGGCCACCCCTGAATCACTATTTTATCCACTCCATCTTTATCCATTTGCTGGGCAGCTTCTTTGTAAGTTGCGAAAAGCTGTTTGGTATGATTGGCAGGTGTTGCCATTGACAGAAAACCAAAATAATCATCTCTCATTGCAAAGCCTTTAGGATCCTTTACAATCTGTTCAGGAAGAATATGGGTATGAAAATCAACAATCATTATTTTTCAGCTCCTTCAGCCATGCGCAGCCTTATCAAGGAAAGCAAATTGACCACTACCACCTTGCCAACAGCATAGGTTGGTATTGCCAGAAGCATTCCCAGGATACCTGCAAGGCTTCCCGCTGTTAATAATACAACTATAATTGTGACAGGATGAATGGCAAGTTTACGTCCAAAAACCTGGGGGGCAATAAGTTGGCTTTCTAGCTGCTGAATGATAAATACAAAAAACAGCACCTGCAGGGCAGTCCAGGGAGATTGGATTAGACCAACTATCATGCCGGGTATTGTTCCAATAATAGGGCCAAAATAAGGTACGACGTTAGCAACCATGGCAATTAATGCTAAAAGCAGCGCATACTCCAGCCCAATTATCATGTAAGCTAAATATACCATGAAGCCCACAAAAAAACTTACAATTAACTGGCTCTGTATAAAAGAACTGATAGTCTTATTCATTTGAGCTAGAATATCCAGTCCTTCATCCTGATATTTGCTGGGTAGATATTTTACAATAGCTTTTGGAAGCTTGTGACCATCCTTTAGCATGTAAAAGAGGATAAAGGGAATAGTGATAAAGATTATTAAAATATTAGTTATAAATCCAATTAAATAGTAGGTCTGGTCTATGGCCCTGGAAACTAACTTTTCCACTTCAGCAGCATAATCCACAGTTCTCCATCTCTCAAAGGAATCAGTCTCCTGAAATCTTTCAAAAATAGCACTCTCCTGAAAATCAATAAATGTTCTATGGAGCTGACTTAAAAACCTGGGAGCATTTTCTATAAGATTTAAAAGCTGAAATTGAATGATAGGTCCTATATATAGTATTATAAGTGCTAAAATACCCAGGAGTACAATATAAATAAATAAAATAGCTAAAACTTTAGGTATTCTTTTTGAGTGAAGCCAATTGACTATGGGATTTGTCAAATAGTATAGAATCCCTGCAATAAGCACAGGGAAAAAAATAGTTGAGATTAGAACAACTATGGGCCTGAAAATAAAGGATATATTTGTTCCTACTAAAATTATTAAAAATATAAGCAATACCCACAGGGCTGCCTGAAAGGCCTTCGAATTCAACATTTATCATCACCTGAACACTTTATTGGTTTTTGGTTAACATTTATATTATAATCCACTTTGCTCACAAAAACCAACATTTATGGATATTTTTTTACTAATGACTAACAAGGTGTTCACAAGGCATAATAAAAATGATAAACTTAAACCCTAACAGGAATATTTAACCAAATAAAACAAATAGAAGGAAGGGAGGCCGCTTATGACCCCTGGTATCAGATTTGACTACAGTAATGCGAAACCCTTTATTAAAAGTCATGAAATGGAATATATGAAAAATCAGGTAGCAGCTGCCCATGACCTGCTTCATAGTAGAAAGGGTCCTGGCAGTGAATACACAGGATGGCTGAATCTGCCCAATGATTATGATAAAACTGAGCATGAAAGGATTAAGAAGGTTGCTGAAAAAATCCGAAACAAGGCTGAGGTATTTATTGTAATAGGAATTGGTGGTTCCTATCTTGGTGCCAAGTCTGCAATGGAAATTCTCAAGAACTCCTTTTATAATCAGCTTTCTAGAAACAGCCGCAGGGCTCCTGAAATTTATTTTGCCGGAAATAATATTAGTTCCACCTACCTTGCAAGGCTGGTGGAGCTGGTAAAGGATAGGGATCTCGCTATCAATGTTGTTTCCAAATCCGGCACCACCCTTGAACCTGCCATTGCCTTCAGGGTATTTAGAGAGCTAATGGAAAAAAAATACGGGACGGATGAAGCCAGGGAAAGAATAATTGCTACTACTGATAAATCAAAGGGTGCTTTAAAAGAATTATCAGACGAACAGGGCTATGAGACCTTTGTTATACCTGATGATGTAGGGGGACGCTATTCTGTGCTGACAGCAGTTGGACTTTTCCCCCTTGCAGTTGCCGGTATAGATATAGATGAAATAATGTCTGGAGCAGCAAGGGCCCATAATGAGTACAATAATAGTAATCCTGCAGATAACCCATGCTACCAGTATGCTGCAATTAGAAATATTCTTTATGCCAAGGGCAAGAGTATTGAGCTGCTGGTAAATTATGAACCTGAGCTTACTTTTTTTGCAGAATGGTGGAAGCAGCTTTTTGGAGAGAGTGAGGGTAAGGATAATAAA
>JAGXSK010000313.1 GCA_018333845.1 Clostridia bacterium
CCTACCATTATGGACCACTCCCTGTCAAGGGTAAAGTGAACGGGCTAACCTTAGTCTGTAAAAGTGATTATTCACTTTTCAAAGAACAAAATTCTAACTGGAAATTCTAAAGTTTAGGTTTACAAAACATATTATACGAGGGAGGATGATTGTTGTGGCTATTTGTACTACATGTGGAAAAGAAGTGCCTGATGATGATTTATATTATATTGGTGGCCGTGTAGTTTGCGAAAAATGTTCTTTAGCGCAGCTAGACCCATCCAGGCCTTGTAGCGGTGGAATCGGGGCATATAATAAAGATTAATGACAGAAAGGTAATAGGGGGATAGCATCCCTCTTTTACTTTTTTATAATTAAGTACCTTGTTTATCCGATGACTAACCACCACTAGCCTTGCATGGGTTTTACTATGCCAACAAATTGGTAAGTTTCGCTGTATGCACTTCAGATGGAGTCATGACAGTGAAACTTGGTTCAGACGGTTCATCTGAACTATAGTTGAACTAATTCAGCGGGAAACTCCACTTGAAGACAAGAATCCTGTTTATTTAAACAATTAATTGGAAATAATAACAGGCATATACTGGACAAAAATCAATAACAAACGGTATAATTGTCAAGACCATAAAAACATAAATTAAGTAAAGGCGGGATTAAATATGACAGAGCATAATGAAAACTTGGAAATGGATAATACTATTACTTTAGTTGATGAAAATGGTGAAGAAGTCGAGTTTGAGGTTATAGACATGATACAGGTTGATGAAGAAGAATATGCCATACTGCTGCCAAAGACAAGGGATGGTGTAGGGGAAGAAGCTATAATTCTTAAAGTTGGCATTGATGATGAAGGTGAAGAAATACTTTATGAAATTGAAGATGATGATGAGTGGGAAATGGTTGCTAACATATGGCAGGAAGGTTTAGAAGAAAGTGAAGATATCCAGAACTAACCTTGTAGAAATAATAAGAAATATGTATAATAGGTTGAGTAAAAGCTTTTAGGAGTGATTCTAAATTGGAACCTAAAGCAAATATTCAACCTAAAACTTTTAAAAAAACAAAGTTAATAGTTTTATTGCTGTTATTGTCTTTAGTGCTGGTCTTTCTATATGGCATGTTTAAAATAGAGCAGTTTAAAGAACCTGTTGAAAAGGACAGTGACCGATATGTTGTAGTAGAAATAAAAAGTAATACTGGAACACACCAGATAGCCCAGCAGCTATATGATAACGGCTTAATCCACAACACTTTATTCTTTAGATTATTTGTGAGAAATCAAGGTTTAGATAGACATCTTAAAGCTGGAAAATACAACTTGAGTCCATCAATGTCATTATATGAGATAGTAGATAGACTCCAAAGGGGTCAGTTAAATTTAATTTCTTTTACAATTCCTGAAGGCCTTACCCTTGAACAAATAGCAGCCTCTCTTGAACGACAAGGTGTAGCTGATGCTCAAGTTTTTCTTAGGCTAGCTGAGGAAGGGGATTTTATTTTTCCCTGGATGGATGAGCTGCCTGAAGGACCTTTAAGGTTTGAGGGCTTTCTGTTTCCTGATACTTATAGAATACCAGAAGGCTTTTCCGAAGCAGGTATAATTCAGATGATGCTTGATAGGTTCAAGGAAGTATTTACAGAGGAATATGAAGCTAGAATGAATGAACTGGGTATGAATATACTTGAGGCTGTGACCCTGGCCTCCATAATTGAAAGAGAAATTAGAAAACCTGAAGAACAGGCCATGGCATCGGCAGTTTTTCATAATCGGCTAAACAGGAAGATGAGACTTGAGTCATGTGCAACTATTCAGTATGCGTTAGGTGAGGTTAAGGAGGTACTATCATATAGTGATCTTGAGATAGCATCACCATATAACACCTATAGAAATGATGGACTGCCTCCTGGGCCAATTGCAGCACCAGGTAAAGGGGCAATTCATGCGGCTCTTAACCCTACAGACGATGATTATCTTTTCTTTGTGGCAAAACCGGATGGCTCGCATCATTTTAGTAAAACCTTTAGAGAGCATGAGCAGGCCAAAAATAAATACTTGAAATAGCTTTAGTGAATAGACCCTTTTTCCTTCATGGACTATAAAGGGTCTATTCTGTGAATCATATTTACCTAAAAAGGTGATTTAATGGATACTATACTTTTAGCAGATTTTCTTAAAACCTTTGTACCAAAAAGGGATGCTCTTCTTAAGCAGATAGAGCAGGAAGGACTAGAGGATAAAATACCCATTGCTGATCCTCAGACTGCAGGACTGCTTTACCTGCTTGCAAAAATACATAACAGCAGAAGGATTTTAGAGATAGGTACTGCTACTGGGTACTCAACCATTTGGCTTGCAAGGGCAGTTGCTCCCCATGGCAGGGTTACTACAATAGAAATTAATCACCTTCGCCACAGAAGGGCAAGAGAGTATTTTCAGCGGGCAGGTCTAGACAATAATATTACTGCCTATCTGGGAGATGCTCTAAACATACTACCCCAATTGCCAGGGGACTTTGATTTCATTTTTATGGATGCAGCAAAGGGACAATACATATCCTTTTTTGAATATGCTTATGATCTACTGGCACCAGGGGGAATTTTAGTAGCAGATAATGTATTGTTTAAAGGTATGGTAGCACCAGGTGCAAAATATCCTAGAAGAAAAAGGACTTTAGTAATCAGGTTAAGGAAATTTTTAAGGATGTTAAATAACCATCCCAATTTGGTAACAGCCATATTGCCACTGGAAGACGGAGTAGCTCTATGTTTTAAGGAAAGGAAGGAATTATCTTGAATAAACCAGAACTTTTAGCACCTGCTGGAGATATGGAAAAACTAAAATTTGCTTTGCTTTATGGAGCGGACGCTGTTTATTTAGGTGGAAAACAGCTTGGGCTGCGTGCCTCTGCAGGAAATTTCACTTTAGAAGAGATGAAAGAGGCGGTTGACTATACCCATTCATTTAGTAAAAAGGTTTATGTGACTGTTAATATACTTGCTCATAATGATGATTTGGAGGGCATAGAGGAATATCTTTTAAAACTAGAAGTTATAAATGCAGATGGTATAATAGTTTCTGATCCAGGTATAGTAAAGATAGCCAGAGAAGTTGTTCCGCAGCTGCCTATTCACCTGAGCACCCAGGCAAACACCACAAACTGGGCAGCCGCAGATTTTTGGAA
This sequence comes from Clostridia bacterium, assembly GCA_018333845.1. Lineage (GTDB taxonomy): Bacteria > Bacillota > DSM-16504 > Desulfitibacterales > Desulfitibacteraceae > Desulfitibacter. The sequence continues at coordinate 3,183 of JAGXSK010000313.1, forward strand.
AGGCTATGGTATAAAAAGAATAGTTCTTGCAAGAGAGCTATCACTGGCAGAGATTGCAAAAATTAAACAAAAAGTTGACATAGAAATAGAAGCTTTTATCCATGGAGCCATGTGTATGGCTTATTCTGGAAGGTGTCTTTTAAGCAACTTTTTAGTAGGCAGGGGAGCTAATCAGGGGGAGTGTGCCCATCCCTGTAGATATAAGTATCATCTTATGGAAGAAAAGAGGCCAGGGCAGGTCATGGAAATTCAGGAGGATGCAAGGGGCAGCTATATTTTCAATTCCAAGGATTTATGTATGCTAGAACATATCCCTGCCATGGTAAAAGCAGGGATAGATTCTCTAAAGATAGAGGGAAGAATGAAAAGTATACACTATGTTGCTACAGTAGTAAAGGCCTATAGGCAGGCAATAGATTCTTATTTTCAAAACCCCGAAACTTACACCCTGGATGAAAAGCTTCTTGAAGAGGTAGGCAAAGTAAGCCACAGGGAATACACTACAGGCTTTTATTTTAATAAAATTACATCTGATGATCATAACTTTGAGACGTCTGCTTACAGACATACTTATGATTTTATAGGCATTGTAATTGGATATGATGTTAGTAAAAGACAGCTTATTGTAGAACAAAGAAACAACTTTAGCGTGGGAGACAAAATCGAGTTCTGTCCTCCGAAGGGCCATAACAAGGAAATGATTATAAATGCAATGTTTGATGACAAACTGGAGAAGATTGAAAAAGCTCCGCATCCGCAACAGTTAGTGTATATAGCATCACCAGTAAGTTTTCCTAAATATACTCTTATTAGAAGGAGAAGAAAATGACCTTTGACAGAGAAATTTCTATTCTTGTGCAGGTGGCAATAAGAGATATTGATTTGCTAAATAAAATAATGGAAGGCCATGAGGGCATAACCCTTGTTACAACGGAGGATGCCCAGCAGGGATATGTTAGGCTCCATACTGCCCAGTCTACTAAAACCTATTTATTAGAAAAATTAGAAATATTTCCAAGAAATATTAAAATTATTAACATAACTGAATAAGTTTTCCACCTTCTGTAAAATATATACATGAATGGAAGGTGTTTTTTTATGAGAAGCATAAAAAACAGGTTGGGTATAATATTCCTGATATTGGTTTTTTCCTTTAGTCTTTTATTAATAAGGTTGGTATATATACAGCTTATTAATGGTAATGAATTACGTCAGCAGGCTTTTCAAATGCAGAATAGGTATATAAGTTCTGAGGAGATTCCCAGGGCAGATATAATTGATAGAAATGGAATAAGTTTGATAGGTAGTGAAGTAAAAAATAGAGAGGCTATGATTACTAGTGACCGTAGGGTCTTTGTCAGTAGTGAACCACACGAGGTGATACCATTATCAGATTTTGATGAGCATCAGATCTTTTCAATGCCTTTCATAATGCGTTATGGCAAAGATTCCCTTGCACGCCACCTTATTGGTCATTTGGCAGATGGACGGGGGGCTACGGGTTTAGAACGGATTTATGATGATTATCTCGTAAGTTCTTCAAGGTATCTTTGGAAGATTGTTCTGGATGGCAGGGGGAATATTGTCCCGGGCTTGAGCTTTCAAATGGAGGAAAGAGACGTTCCACGAAACCAACTGGTTTTAACCATCCAAAAAGATATCCAGGAGGCAGTAGAGGATGTAATGGATTATCATAAAATAACTGGAGCTGTAGTGGTCATGAATCCCCTTAATGGTGATTTACTTGCAGTAGCCAGCAGACCAAACTACGACCAGAATAATCTATTACCTAACCAAGGAACTAGTCTTTTAAATAAAGCATTCCAACACTACTTTCCAGGCTCAATATTTAAAACCTTTATAGCAGCAGCTGCTTTGGAGGAAGGCTTGGTAACACCTACAGATGTTTTTCATTGTAACGGAGCCTATATATTTCCTACAGGTCTAAGGATTAACTGCTGGAATAGGGGAGGACATGGAAATATTAATTTAATTGAGGCAGTGGCATATTCATGCAACCCAACATTTATAGATATTGGGTTAAGATTAGGAAGACAAAATATACTTAAATATACTGAAAGGTTGGGATTGACTGATAACAGTATAATGGGTTACCCACAGAATCTGATTAATCAGATAAATATTGATTATGGACCAGGTAAAATTGCAAATGCTTCCTTAGGCCAAGAAGGAATTATGATTACACCGGTACAAATGGGAGTATTGCTTTCATCAATTGCAAACGGTGGCTATGTTGTTACTCCGCGAGTTGTTATGGAGATTCAGGACAAGGACGGTAGACCTATGAAAAAGATAACTTCAGTGCCACCTTATAAGGCCTGGTCAGACACCACTGTTTCCTCTCTTCAAGATATGCTTTATGCTGTCAACAGGTGGGGCACAGGAATAAATGCCTGGAGCAGTGAAGTGCCATCGGCTGGTAAAACAGCTTCAGCTGAAACAGGTAGCGGCTTGAATGCATTATTCACCGGGTATTTTCCCTTAGATAACCC
>JAGXSK010000314.1 GCA_018333845.1 Clostridia bacterium
CAGGTCATAAACCTGGTCTGAAGGAACAAGGATAGCAGTACCTTGATTAGCCAATTTGTATGGGACACCCATCTCTTGAAGACTGGTAACAACTTCTCCTGCTGCATTAGGCTCCATGCCTGTAAAAAGCTCGGCATATTCAACCTTTGTCAACCATTGTACAAAAAAAACAGCAGAAAGAAACACTGCTACGGTCATTACTATCAAGATGGTCTTTTGATTTCTGGACAAGGATTCCAATTTTCCCCTAGTAACTGATAAATTCATTTGCCATCCCAACCCCCACCAATTCTACATTGCTAACGAATAAATATAAAATTGCTAAATTTGCATTCTGTTTAATTCTTGATAGGCCTCAACTAGCTTATTTCTAATCTGCAGTGTAAGCTGCATTGCAATCTCTGCCTTTTCAGTGGCTATCATTACCTGATGCAGGTCCACATCATCACCTGCTATCATTTTTTTAGTCAAGGCATCAGCTTCTTTTTGGAGATCATTTACCTTATTAAGGTTGTTTTTTAAAAAAGCAGCAAAGGTATCTGGCGATTCTTTGGGCTTATTATTGCCAGCAAGATGCGGCATACTTAAAGGTTGTATTTGAAACAATGATACTTTCATTTATTCCCTAGCCCCTTCCTATTTCCAAGGTTTTTAAAGCCATAGTTTTAGTAGCATTTAAAACAGTAACATTAGCCTCATATGCCCTGGTGGCTGTTATCATATCAGCCATCTCTACAGCTAGATCAACATTGGGCATTGCAACAAATCCCTTTTCATTTGCATCTGGATGATTGGGATTATAGACCATTCGAGGTGGAAATTGATCCCTGACAATTGCCCCTACTTCCACACCCTTACTAACATGGGACCTGCCATTACTGGTTATTTCTCTAACTAGTTTTTCTTTAAAAACCACTGCCCTTTTTTGATATGGGCCGCCATCAGGAGATCTAGTTGTACTTGCATTAGCAATATTGTTTGCGACAATATCCAATCTAAGTCTTTCAGCTGTAAGGCCACTTGCACTTATGTTCAATGTATTAAACAACTTCATCCTTACCTTCTCCCTTCAGAAATTGTATGCTTCAGTAGTCCTATTCTCTTGTTTAACTGGGATATGAGACTGTTATAGTAAATTGAATTTGCAGCCATTTTGGTCATTTCCTGATCCAAGTCAACATTATTTTTATCAGGTCTCATGCTTTGGGAATTATTTTGAAGAACTCTTGGTTTTATTTCTAAAAGGACAGGATGTTGATGAATATGTTCATGGTGGGTCCTGGCCAAACCTAGATTACCAGACTTGTTCAGTGCAATCTTTAACTCATTTTCAAAACTGACTTCTTTTCTCTTATATCCAGGGGTGTTTACATTGGCAATGTTGTTAGCTATGGCACTCTGCCTGGCGGAAGAACCATCCAGGGCTTTTTGCAGGGCAATTAAAACATCACTTTTTAACAAATTCATAAAACCTCCCATGGTGCAGTTAGAAACTGCAAAAGTGTTAATATAAATACTAAAAACCATTTATACCCAATAAGATAGATTCAACAGAATAACCAAATATCCTGCAAAATTTGACATGTTTTTTGTTAAGAATCGGTATTTTAAGATGCTAATTTGTGACAATGCTTTAAGAAAGTAAAAAACCTAACCATAAGACTCTAGCAGGTTAGGTTTCAATAATCAATTGCAACCTGGCAGTCCTAGCTATGAAAAGCCTTAGACCCATGGCTTTGCGTCACCATTTTTCAATGGCTTTGCCCATATATATAGTTATTTTTTTACATCATTATACTTTATTCTATTTCAAGTCTAAATTTCCTGCTAAAACCTCCCGCTTTTTGTAAAAAATAAAAGCAGCTATTCGGCTGCTTCCCCTTGTAATGAGTCATATGTTTTATCAATTCTTTCCCTGTTGCCATCTATTTTAGCCCTAAGCATATCTACATTATCATAGGTTATCTGTTTACCTTTTTCCAGGTTAAATCGAAGGTTATTTATTTCAGTTAGAATACCAAAGAGGCTGGTGTTGGGTATTTTATCAACAATTTGTTTGTCAAATTTATCTATACCCAGAAGTTTTACAATCTCTTGTTTTATTTCTTCAGACTGCTTTCCCAATTGTTCTCTCAAATCAACATAATCATTAATTTCTTTTAATAATTGATTTAGCTCATTCCATTTTTCTGTTTGTATAAGCTCCTGCTGTTTGGCTAAAGATTGGTTTATTTGCTTTAAAAGGTCATTTTGTATATATAAACTTTGTAAATATTTATGTAAAATATCATTAACCATACAGCTGCTTACCCCCTCATTATGCAGCATAGACTTCACCTCAACCCACAATTAAAAGGCAAATACACATTGTATATCTGCTCCCACTTGTCAAGCTTCTCCATGATTAAATCATAAGCCTTTTCGCTTTCATATTTATAACCATTAGCTTCGCTCAGGGCACAAAACATAATGAAAGAATTCTTTCAGATTTCACCTCTCTGTATATCCTATATATCGGCTGAACATTCTAATACTTTAGAGTTTTTACTGGAACAAAAGTGCAATTTATGCTACAATTCATGGAAAATACTTTTGTAAATATATAAAAATATGGAGGATGAGCCATGCAAAGTATAATAATCTATAGTACCATGAACTGCCCCTATTGTGTTGCTGCAAAAAATCTATGTATTAACAGGGGTTTGGATTATAAAGAAATAGATTTGACCAGTGACCCTGATGAGCTTGCTAGAATTAAAAAACAAACTGGAATGCTGACAGTTCCACAAATCTTCATAGGTGAAGAGTTTATAGGAGGATACACTGAATTAAAAAAGTTAAATGATACAGGCGAGCTGGACAAAAAGTTGCTCAAGGATTAACATTTAAGGCACCCTGGAGGCACCTTTATTTACTATCAAATATACGAAAGCCCAGAGGCCTCCCATGCTGTGCAAAGATAACCCTGGACAACACTGCTAAACTTGATACCAGGAATGCAATTAATATCAATCCCTAGCTGTGTAACAGGGGAAGGACTTCCACTATATGGATGTTTTTTTCCCTGGCCAGATTAATGAAGGTATTTTCTGTTTTAACAAGGGGCTTTGATATGAACTCTGTACTGCTGACAAGAATTACAGATGCCTTTTCACCATTGCTAAGAATAACACTATTGCCAATATAGCTGCTGGCTACATTATAAAGAAATGGCCGCAGATA
>JAGXSK010000315.1 GCA_018333845.1 Clostridia bacterium
CAAGAAGCATTAAAAATAGCTGGAGGAGAATTATAATGTTAGCCAAGAGAATAATCCCCTGCCTTGATGTTCATAAAGGCAGGGTCGTAAAGGGTGTCAATTTTGTTAACTTAAGAGACGCAGGGGATCCTGTAGAGCTGGCTGCCCGCTATGATAAAGAGGGTGCTGATGAGCTTGTATTTTTGGACATTACTGCTTCTAATGAGGAACGGGATATAATCTATGATGTGGTAAAAAGAACAGCTGAGGAAGTATTTATTCCCTTTACTGTAGGTGGGGGCATAAGAACTATAGAGGATATTCGAATGCTGTTAGCTGCCGGTGCTGACAAGGTTTCTTTAAATACAGCAGCTGTAAAGGATGAAAGCCTTGTGGAAACTGCTGCAAAGCGTTTTGGTACCCAGTGCATAGTTGTTGCAGTAGATGCCAGGTCTGCTGGGGAAGGTGAATGGGAGGTTTACATAAATGGAGGACGTACACCCACGGGGATTAATGTTCTCAGCTGGGTTAAAAGGGTTGAAGATTTAGGTGCAGGCGAGATTCTTCTAACAAGTATGGATAGGGATGGCACAAAGGATGGATATGATGTGGAACTTACCCGCAGGGTCAGTGAAACAGTCAACATTCCTGTTATAGCGTCAGGGGGTGCAGGTGTTCTAGAGCATTTTGGAGAGGCCCTAACCAGGGGCAAGGCTGATGCTGTGCTGGCTGCTTCCCTGTTTCACTATGGTACATATACCATAAATCAGGTAAAGGAATATCTTAAAAGCCAGGGGGTGACAGTCAGGTGATGGATAATATTAAAAGCATCCTGGATGGTCTAAAATTTGATAATAATGGGCTTATACCTGCTATTATAAGAGATAAAACCTCTGGAGAAGTATTAATGATGGCTTATATGAACAGGGAGTCTTTAGAAAAGACACTGGATACAGGGTATACATGGTTTTATAGCAGAAGCAGGAAGGAACTTTGGAACAAGGGTGCCACCTCAGGCAGCAAACAGAAGGTTTTAGATGTATCCTATGATTGTGACGGGGACTGCCTCTTAATACACGTTGAACAAAGGGGCTCTGCCTGTCATACAGGGCAAAAGAGCTGTTTTCATAATAAGATTACAGCCACAGAAAAAGAAGTTAGTAGGGAAAGGCTGGGGGAAACATTAAATGCAGTATATAAGGTTATCCTTGACCGCCAGCAAAAACGCCCGGAGAAGTCCTATACAACATATCTTTTCAATGAGGGTCAGGATAAAATCCTAAAAAAAATTGGCGAGGAAGCTGCAGAAATTATCATAGCATCAAAGAACAGCAACAAAGAAGAAATTATCTATGAGTGTGGAGATTTTATTTACCATATGCTTGTGCTCCTTGCATACCATGGACTGACAGTTGATGATCTGGCATCCGAACTAAACAAAAGAAGATAACCAACAAGGGGGACGGTTCCTCTGGCTTATGTGGCTACTAGCCAGAAGAACCGTCCCCCTGGTTTATAAAAATTGCATAAACAAATGTTCAAGGAGAGGGTCCCATGGATGCCCTCTCTTTTAGATTTACTAAATTACTGAAATTTAAATATTGGATTTAAACAAGACTTTATATTTTTGAGCAAAAAATGAACCAAATGTAATATCGGTTACATATGCACCAAAGATAATGTGATAATCTTTTATTATAAAACTTATATTTTTAATTTATGAAAGGTGAATAAAAGTAATACTTAGTTAATATTTATGATAATCATGAAATGTTTATAATGTATAAAGCTTTATAGAGTATATTTATACGTCATTCTATAAAATTTGGGTTTTTGTACTAGAATTATACTTAAATATGGGAGAGTGAAAAGGCTATGGGAAAAAAATTAGAAGTTCAAAAACATTTAATTACATTACAGCATGAAGCTGAAGAAAAGTTCTTGGCTGAATTTAAATCGGGAAAATATACCCTGGAAAACCCTCTTGTAGTAAAAAATCCATATCTTATCAATCCACTGGCAGCTGTTATCTGCTTTAAAACCGATGAAGAAACTTCAGTTGAAGTTACGGTAAAGGGCAAAGATGTAGAAGGAGATTTAAACCATATTTTTGGCCCTGCAACAGAACACATATTACCTATCTATGGTTTATATGACAATTATGAAAATATAGTTGTATTAAAGCTTGCTAATGGTAAAACAGCTGAGGTCAAGATTGAAGTGGAAGAGTTAGATGTCAATAAACCGCATTACTGCAATACCACCTATGAATATTTTGGAAAAGACATCATGACCATTTCAACTGCAACTCCTTTAATTAATTCAGCTAGAACCTGTGGTTTTGACTATGCAGGAGATTTAAGGTGGGCAATAACAGAAAAGGCAAGCTGGGATATTAAAAAGTTAGCTAACGGTAGACTATTAGTGACTTCTTACAGATCAATGCAAAAACCATACTATACCGTTGGACTTATGGAAATGGATTTTTGTGGAAAAATCTATGCTGAATATAGACTGCCAGGTGGATATCATCATGATGCAATTGAGTTGGAAAATGGCAACCTGCTGGCTGCTTCTGACAATGACTTTGCAGAATCAGTTGAAGATTATGTTGTTGAAATTGACAGGGAAACTGGAAAAATCATTAAAACCTGGGATTTGCTGAAGATTTTGCCAAGGGAAGAAGGCAAAGCAGGGGATTGGAATTATCATGACTGGTTCCATAACAACTCTGTATGGTATGACAAGCCTACAAACACAGTTACATTGTCAGGCAGACATCAGGATGCAGTTATTAACTTTAATTATGATACTGGTGAATTAAACTGGATTATTGGTGATCCTGAAGGATGGGGAGAAAAGTGGCAGAAATACTTTTTTAAGAATGTTACCAAGGGAGATTTTGATTGGCAGTATGAACAGCATGCTGCAATGATCTTGCCTAATGGAGACGTATTCCTCTTTGACAATGGCACCTATAGATCCAAAATCAAAGAAAATAGGGTTCCGCCAGAAAAGAACTTTTCCAGAGGTGTTATCTATAGAATAGATACTGACAAAATGGAAATAGAGCAGGTCTGGCAGTATGGCAAAGAAAGGGGAGCAGAGTTTTA
>JAGXSK010000316.1 GCA_018333845.1 Clostridia bacterium
TTCGTTGAGTTTGTGGCTTTGATATACCTGTCTTACATTAAAAAACAGATGCAGGTGTCGGGTTTGTTCAAAAAGTACACCATCCAGGGAGTTCTGGACAAGTTGGATGTCATTGAATGTTTTGAAACTCCCGGCCAGCAACTGCGTGTAGGCGAACTGCTGGAGAAGCAAAAGGAGATTTATCATGCACTGGGAGTTGAGCCACCTACATCGTTATGAGTTGGCGGGAATCCAGGTTTGAAGTTCTTGCTCAAATTCTTCTTCGTTTATCGAAAAAACACCTGACTTTAACTCATATTCCAGTAAATGACGAACCACATATCCACGATACCAATCCTGCAAATGCCATGGAGTGGGTAATCTAAAAGAAGTGGAATATGTATCATATTTCCAATACCCATAAATACGCTCGTCATCAATCTGCAAAAACAAGGATTGGTCTATGGTAACCATACGCCGCTGGTCATCCCAATTTACTTGAGCGCCTAACACTTCAGCAATGAATCTTAATGGAACATAGGTACGTTCATTGATAATCATTGGAGCCGTATCTATTTCGTCAGTGACCAGATTTGCCTTTACTTTCTTAGAACCAATCTGCAGGCTTATGTTTAAAATATACAATTTGTCGGTTGATATTTTAATTGTTTCTGTATTTGGATACCAATTGACAGTTGCTCCCATGGCTTCGACAACACCTCTGAGGGGGACAAGGGTGCGTCCGTTTTTAATTATCGGTGGTTGATCTAATATCACTTTTTCTCCATTTAGGCAAATCGAAATGTCGTTTTCTGCAAAAGCTTTACCATCCCCATAAAATACAAATAAAAGCAAGACACTAAACATTGTTAATATCATAAAAAGTTTTTTCATTAGAACCTCCTTTTAATAGTTTTGTATGATGGAAGTACCATTCTTCAAAGCTGCATTCCTTGGTCTTTGCGGTAGTTATCCTGTATATTAGACGACACTAGTTTCCTTTTTTTCACAAAACAGGAAAAATGTAGCAATAATGTGTAAAGGCAGCCCTTCCGCTAAAATGACTGTTTTTGTATGTTATGGATTTGGCTTAATACAAGAAAACGAAGTTTTAGACATGAAAAACGAAGTTTCAGACATGAAAAGCGAGGAATTAGACATGACAAAAAGGAAAGGAATTTAATTTGTGGAAGTTGGTTTTTTATGAAACATTATTTCAGAAATAATATTCCCGGGCAAATAGTGGCAACTTGGAAAGCTCCCTTTGCCCGGGAGTACACCCTTCTTTACAAAGGCAAAGGTGAGATTTAACTTTATTCTAAAACCTTACCCAGCCTGAAGTAAAGGAGAGATTACAGGTTGGGGGAGTGGTGTTTATGTGGGTGTTTTAAAAACATTTAGATCTTATTAAACATTTAAATTTTCACACAGTTTATTAAAATTTAGTAAAAATGTTGTATTATGTTGTATTATATAGTTAATCATTATTATTCAATTAGTTAGCCATTTTATACGAGGAGAAAAGCTTGATGATTAAAAAAATTTTCTTACTTTTATTAATTGCAAGTGTACTTTTAATTGTTAGCTGTGATACTTCAAAAGTAGATGATAGTACACCTAGTAACCTGGCAGATTTACCAGTAGAAAATAAAGCATCCAACAATAATAGTATAATACAAAGCATATCCCACAAAGCTCATAACGGTTTTACAATAAAAGAATTAACAACCCATGACCCAAAGGAGTATTTAATGGGTAATATAAGCTTTGTTAATCTGGTAGATGAAACGGTATTTATCGGAATGACAAGTCTTAATCAACCTGAGGTAACAATATTGGGATATAATCTAGAAACAAACTCACAAAAGGAAATTTATAATGGATTGGGCTCAATTCATTTTCATTCAGGAATAAAAATAATTAATGATGAAGAGTTGGCAATTCAACTCATTAACAAGATATTATTTATAAATAGGTATACCTTAGAAATCATTAGTGAAACGGTACTAGATGGAATTTGGGAGTATGACCTTTCTTATGATGGAACTAAGATTGCCTACGTTCAAGAAGGTGATTTATATATATCAAACTTGGATCTTTCAGATTCAAAATTACTGGTTAATGGTGTAATGTGTACTGACCCTAATAGCGACTTTTATGGATTTTACACAAAGTTTCCATTGCATTCAAGATGGTCTCATAATAACAAGCTCTTACTATATATCAAAGAGGGTTATGAAGGAGCCGATGGAATCGGAATATTAGATTTAGATAGTGCCACGCAGAGATCTATAAAGTTTGAAAACATGCTCTTCAGTCCATCATATGCTGAATGGTTTTTTCATGATAAACAAATTCTATGTTCCCAGATGCGTGGTGAAAGAAATGCCATTTTAGTTGATCTAGCAAATAATGAGCTAGTTTCCATAGAACAAATCAGCTGGTCTGGGGACTATATACCAAGTCCCAAGGAAAACAAGTTTGTCTATATTAAAGACCCTTTACAGTTGTATATGTTTAACATGGATACCAGAGATAATTTTCCCATTACTCCAGCTTTGGAGGCAATTCATAATTTCACATGGAGTCCTGATGGAAAATACATTGTTGTCCATGCAAATGTTGGGATTTTGCTAATTGAAGTCAATAAAATATTAAAACGAGAATAAAATGGCGAAGGGTTCATTTAGAGTCAAAATTAGAAAAGATAAAATATTTTCTAGATTTCCAATATGTATCAAGAGTAATTATGTTTTTTAAGTGTCAGTGAAGCTCAAAAAACGGAAAGTTTCAAAGTAAAGGGTAAGGTTGAATTTTAAAAATTTAGTAAAAATGGAACTTTTAAAGATTTGTTTCGTCTAATAAATTAATACAAATATTGAAAATTAGTGGCAAAGCCATTGAAAGATGGTGACGCAAAGCCATGGGTCTAAAGCTAAAAGCCATGACTGCCAGGTTGCAAAGTCAAAAAGCTGTTCAACAGGATTACCTGGGACAGCTTTTTTGTATTTTTGGACTAACCTAAAATACAAGAAAGCGAAGTTTTTGACATTAAAAGCGAAGTTTTAGACATTAAAAACGAGGAATTAGACATGACAAAAAGGAAAGGCTTGAGGTATATCAAAATATCTAAAAGGGGGAGATAAAATGGATAGGATGCCATTAGTTGCAGTATTTTTTATATCTATACCTGAAGAAATCATGCTTACAGCTCTTGGACTGCTGCTATTTGGAATTAAACCACCACTTAAGAGGCTAATCTTAAGTGGAGCAATACAAGCAACCATATCATATCTCGTTAGAATGCTGCCAATTGTTTTCGGGGTTCATACTTTGCTGCAGGGCCTATTATTTACAGTAGTTATTTGGTTAATATTAAAAATTCCCTTTAGAGTAGCACTGGCAGCCATGCTGGTAAGCATATCAATCTATACGGTAATAGATGCAACCATTGTACCAATACTTTTAGAAACTACTGGCATTCCTCTGGAAACTATTTTGGCTAGTGCAAAACTTAGAATTCTCTTCTTTTTGCCCCAGGGGGCAGCCATGCTGCTGATAGTACTTCTTGTTTATTATTTGGATTTTAAATTAATAGACTATAATAATACCATTAAATACCATAATTATGAGGAAGGTAAAGATGGATAAAATTCATAGAACACTTTCTATAATTCTCGTTATTACAATTCAACTTATCATACTAGCCCTCTTAAACCTTAGCAATTACATTTCAGGACAAGGAGCATTTGCAACAGGTACATTAAGCAGCTTTATGTTTCCCATGAACATTTTGCTGGGAATACTGGCTATAGCCTCAATTGTACTTGTGCGCCGAATAATGGAAACTACAGAAGAAGAGGTAAGAAAACAAGTGCAGCTTGAAAGTATTGAAAATCTTGAAAGCTTAATTAATACCATGAGGAGCCAAAGGCATAGCTTCAACCATGAACTGCAAACTGTTTATGGACTTATAGCAGTAGAAGAATATGCAGAAGCAAAAAAGTATCTAGAGAGGACCATGTCAGAAATAGCTGTAACCAATAACCTTATTAGACTAGATGACCCTGGAGTAAGCGCTCTATTACATGTCAAAAGCAGCCAAATGGAAAGTCTGGGCATAAAATTCGAAATAAACATAAAATCCAGATTAAAAAATCTTCCTCTAAAAACTCATGAGATTAATCTTATCCTGTCAAACCTTTTGGATAATGCAATGGAAGCCTTATCAATGGGAACTTCACAGGAACCTGCCATAATCCTGGACTTGACCATGTGTCAAAACAATTGTGTTTTATCAGTTACTAATAACGGACCTGGCGTTGACACTAGTATAAAGAATAAACTCTTTTTGCCTGGATTTACTACAAAAGTTAAAAACAAGGGGATGGGGCTTTATATTGTCAAAGAAATTATAGAAAAGCACAATGGCAAAATAGTTGTTAACTCAGACAGCCACTGGACCACCTTTGTAATAAAAATACCTATAGCTGGGAGGCACCATCATGAACCTTCGCTTTCTCTCACAAAAGCTGGCCCATAGTCTTGGAAATAAACTTTATTATGACCAAGATCATGTAGATGTATTAAGATATGGTTTTGAAGTTATAATAACAGGTTTATTAAAGATGTTTATCCTTTTTTCACTAGCATTTCTACTGGGTATTCTTCCCCATGTTTTAGTTATTTTTGTCACATCAGGAGTTTATCGCTTGCTATCTGGTGGAGTGCATTGTGCAACTTATGGTCGGTGCCTGCTGCTTGGTCTGGTAATTTTTCTGGGTATGGGAAAGCTTGCCCAAAGCTTGACCTTTACAAGCTTTGTAACCATTATTCCCATACTGGCTTGTATTACTCTTATTAGCTTGTTTATCAGTTTGAAATGGGCTCCTGCTGAGACTAAGAATAAACCCCTTTCTCTTCAAGAAAAATCCAAACTAAAAAAACTCACCTTGATATGGATCTTTATATGGGCAATTCTAATAACCACCTGTCTCTTAATATTTCCGTTGAGCCAGATAAGCTCACTTGTAATGGCCAGTATGCTCGCCCATATAACCCAGGCCCTTAGCCTTACCCCCACAGGATACAGGGTTGTAGGCTTTATAGATAAATTAATGGGCAGTATCTTTAAAGAAAGGAGGGAGGCAAATGTTTAGTAAAATAGGCAAAGTAATTTTAATACAATGTGCTGCTGCGGTAATGCTTGTTGCAGGCTGGGCAGTACAACCAGCCAGTTTAGTAACCTGGTATCAGCCTGAAGTTCCAAAAATGCTTAGGAAGTAGAGTGAGGTTTTAAGATGAGGGTATTAATAGTTGAAGATGATCCTAAAATGAGACTCATCCTAAAAAAGAGTTTAGCAAAACTACCTGGAACAGAAATAGTAGGTGAGGCAGTAAATGGTGTTGAAGCTGTCAAAATGACAGAAACCCTAAATCCACAGGTAATATTTATGGATATAGACCTGCCTGAAAAAGACGGAATTGAAGCTTCAAGAGAAATCCAGGACATCAATCCTGATATTTTTCTAGTCTATGCTACAGGCCACAGCACCTATATGCAGGAGGCTTTTGAGCTATATGCCTTTGATTACCTTTTAAAGCCTTACAAGCTTGAACGAATCAAAGAGACTATTGAAAAAATAAACTACCTATTAGAGCTTAAGGAAAAGGCAGGTTCCAGGAACATAAAAACTGCACCTCAAGTTTCAAGTGCAAAGAAGGTGGCTGTTAAAGTTGACCGTAACCTGGTATTTATTAATGCTGAAAAGATTGTATTTATGGGTCGGGAGAAGAGAAAGACCAGCATAATTACAAATGATAATAAACAGATAAGTACCTATGAAACATTAGATACACTGGATAATAGGATATGCAAGGACAGCTTTTTTCGTGCCCATCAAAGCTTTTTAATAAACCTGGATATGATAGCGGAAATCCAGCCCTGGTCTAGAAGCACCTACCTGGTTGTTTTTAACAATACTAAAAAAACAGCATTTATGACAGAGGAGAAATACAAGGTACTGCAGCAAAGGTTTAATCTAGAGTAAACTTGGCAATCGAAATGAGAAAATCGACATGGAAAACGAGGATTTAGACATGAAAAGCGAGGAATTTGACATGAAAGATAGTATTAAAAGTTAATTTATGGTAGGTTTAAATCAATAACTTTGGGCAGACAACATGGTTTTAAAAAAATATTCCCGGGCAAAT
>JAGXSK010000317.1 GCA_018333845.1 Clostridia bacterium
TATAAGAAGGCAGAAGACAGGAGACAGAATACAGAATACAAAAAAGAAAGGGCTGACCTTGGCATCAAAGGTTCTTATTCTGACTGCTGGCTCCTGAATTCTGTATTCAACAAAAATTGGGGACATTCCTCAAAAGGGAAGTACGAAGTGGGATGTTAGATGTGAGAATGAACTCCAACCTCTCACCTCTGACTTCTGAAAGAGAGGTGTGTCCCCTTTCATTAAAAAGGAGGAAAACAAAATGACAATAATCACAGACCTATACGCAAGAGAAATACTCGATTCCAGGGGCAACCCCACAGTAGAAGTAGAAATATACCTGGAAAGCGGCATCATGGCAAGAGCAGCAGTACCATCAGGAGCATCCACAGGAGCCTATGAAGCAGCAGAACTAAGAGACGAAGACAAAAACAGATACATGGGTAAAGGAGTATTAAAAGCAGTAGAAAACGTCAACGAAATAATAGCCCCAGAAATAATCGGCATGAACGTAATGGACCAAATAGGCATAGACAAGGTATTAATTGAACTAGACGGCACAGAAAACAAAGCCAAGCTGGGAGCAAACGCAATCCTAGGAGTATCACTAGCAGCAGCAAAAGCCGCAGCAGAAGAACTAGAACTGCCCCTGTACCAGTACATAGGAGGAGTAAACGCCAAGCAATTACCCATACCACTAATGAACATCCTAAACGGCGGAAAACACGCAGACAATAACGTAGACATTCAGGAATTCATGGTTATGCCGGTAGGAGCAGAATCCTTTTCCCATGCCTTAAGAATAGGAACAGAAATCTTCCACAGCCTGAAAAAAGTACTAAAAGGCAAAGGCCTAAACACAGCAGTAGGAGACGAAGGCGGCTTTGCCCCGGATTTAGCATCAAACGAAGAAGCCCTAAAAATAATCATGGAAGCCATAGAAAAAGCAGGCTACAAAGCAGGAGAAGAAGTATACCTGGCCCTAGACGTTGCAGCAACAGAACTATATAAAGACGGCAAATACAACATAGAAGGAGAAGGCAAGGTCCTAACATCAGCAGAGCTGGTTGACTACTACGAAAACCTGGTCAACAAATACCCCATCCTATCAATAGAAGACGGCCTATCAGAAGACGACTGGGAAGGTTGGAAGCTCATGACAGACAGGCTGGGAAATAAGATCCAGATAGTAGGCGATGACCTCTTTGTAACAAATGTCAAAAAGCTATCCCAGGGCATAGAAACCCAGACAGCCAACTCCATCCTAATCAAAGTAAACCAGATAGGCACCCTAACAGAAACCCTGGACACAATAGAAATGGCCAAAAGGGCAGGCTACACCTGCATCATCTCCCACCGATCAGGAGAAACAGAAGACAGCACCATAGCTGACATAGCAGTAGCAACAAATGCAGGACAGATTAAAACAGGAGCACCCTCCAGGACTGACAGGGTTGCCAAGTATAATCAGCTGCTGAGGATTGAAGGGGAGCTTGATTACCTGGCACAGTACAAGGGTATGAAGGTTTTTTATAATCTTAAAAAATAAAAGCAATAGTTAGGCAAGGGGTATTACGAAATCTAATTTAAGCCCCTTGCTTATTTTTGACGCCATAGGGACGGTTCCATCGTCTGCCCTTTGGACCTTCGTTGCACTACGGTGACGCTCGAACCGTCCCCATGGTTCCGCTAATTGCTAAATTTCGCTGTAGTATTAGGTTAAGATTGGTATAGAAAATAAAAAAATAAACAAAAATACCCATAAAGATTCAAATAAAGATTCAAAAATGCTTATTTGTTGTAATTTACCAAGGGTTATGCTAAAATATATTTGTTTGTTAAAAGGAAAGATGATGAGGAGGTGACCATTTAGGTGAAGACTTTTTTAATAATAGTCCAAATAATAGTTTCTCTGGGACTCATAGCCTCTGTATTATTGCAATCAGGAAAAAGTGCCGGAATTTCTGGTGCCATTGCAGGCGGTGCTGAAACCTTTTTCGGTAAAAAGAAGGGTTTGAATGAATTGCTTGGTAAGATAGCAACAGGTCTTGCTGCGGCTTTTTTACTAGTAACTTTATTAATATCAATTGTTTAGATTCATTAATTACAATTATAAAAAATAAAATACTGTTGTGTTTAAGGGAGGAATAAAACTTGTTTCCATTAGAATATTTGGTCCCAATTGCTGGGGTGCTGGCATTAGTCTTTGCATATGTCCTTACTAATAGAATTAATAATACTGATCCTGGTACAGATGCCATGAAGGAGATTGCAGCAGCAATTCAGGAAGGTGCCATGGCTTTCTTGAAAAGACAGTACACTACATTGATAGTGTTTGTAATTATCCTGGCAGCAATAATTCTTGTAGCAGGTTATATGACACCAGGTGCAGATAGCCTGCAGCCTGAAACTGCATTAGCCTTTATTGTTGGAGCTTTTTGTTCTGGCGTTGCTGGGTTTATTGGCATGAGTGTTGCCACAAAGGCCAATGTCAGAACTGCCAATGCTGCACAAACAAGTGCAAACAAGGCCCTGGGAGTTGCTTTCTCTGGCGGTGCTGTAATGGGTATGGCTGTTGTTGGTTTAGGCTTGTTAGGTTTAGGAATTGTAAACATAATTTTTGATAATCCCCAGGTTGTTAATGGATTTGCTCTGGGAGCCAGCTCCATTGCTTTATTTGCCAGGGTAGGCGGCGGTATTTATACAAAAGCCGCTGATGTTGGTGCTGACCTTGTGGGCAAGGTAGAAGCAGGCATTCCAGAAGATGACCCAAGAAACCCAGCTGTAATTGCTGATAACGTTGGTGACAATGTGGGTGACGTTGCGGGTATGGGTGCTGACCTTTTTGAGTCCTATGTAGGCTCTATTATTGCTGCCATTGCCCTGGCTGCTGCCCTGGGAATACCAGGAGGCACCATACTTCCCTTACTGATTGCAGGTGCTGGTATTGTTGCTTCTATAATTGGAACTTTCTTTGTTAAAACAAATGAAGAATCTAATGCTCAAAAGGCTTTAAATACAGGTTCAATGGTTGCTTACATTTTTTCAGTAATCGCAATCTTTTTCCTTACCAGGGGCTTGCTGCCTGCTGATTTAAGCATGGGAGTATTCATTGCCACTGTAGCAGGTCTGCTGGCAGGTGGTGCTATTGGTAAACTTACAGAGTACTATACTTCTGCTGATTACAATCCGACAAAAGAAATTGCCAAGGCTTCACAAACTGGTACTGCAACAAACATAATTCAAGGTTTCAGTACAGGTATGATGAGCACAATGATGCCTATCCTTGTAATTGTAGCAGCTATTTTGACAGCCTACCATTTTGCAGGACTATATGGAATAGCTTTAGCAGCAGTAGGTATGCTTTCAACTACTGGTATGACTGTGGCCGTGGATGCTTATGGTCCCATTGCAGATAATGCAGGTGGTATTGCTGAAATGGCTCATCTTGATCCAAGTGTCAGAAAAATTACAGATTCATTAGACTCTGTTGGAAATACAACAGCTGCTATTGGTAAAGGTTTTGCCATTGGTTCAGCTGCTTTAACAGCATTAGCATTGTTTTCAGCCTATACCCAGGCAGCAGGAATAGCTGCAATTGACTTAACAACTCCAAACGTTATTGCTGGTTTATTCATTGGTGGTATGCTGCCCTTCCTGTTCTCTGCCCTTACAATGCAGGCAGTTGGACGAGCTGCCTTTGATATGATTGAGGAAGTTCGCAGGCAGTTTAGAGAAATTCCAGGT
>JAGXSK010000318.1 GCA_018333845.1 Clostridia bacterium
TGGTGGGCGATACTGGACTTGAACCAGTGACCTCTTGCATGTCAAGCAAGCACTCTAACCACCTGAGCTAATCGCCCAATTATCTAATGTTAACGTAACATATTATACACTTTTTATCTATCTATTGCAAGCTATCTAATTTTATTACTGTCTAGGTTTATTATCGGTTTATTACCATTGTACCTTTTTCATTCTTTCAAGGGCTTCCTTAAGCCTATCATCAGCAACTGTTAAAGAAATTCTAAAATAACCTTCACCATATTCTCCATATCCATTGCCGGGAGTAATAATTACATTGGCTTTTTCAAAAATTAATTCACAGAATTGGGCAGATGAATAGCCTTTAGGTACTGGAACCCAAATATAAAAGCTTCCAGCAGTCTTTCCAAGCTGCCAACCCATTGAGTTTAATTCGTCAATGACAATATCTCTTCTTTGTTCATATAGTTTACGCATAACCTCCAGACAATCTAATGGACCTGTTAAGGCCTTTATTGCTGCAACCTGAACAGCCTGAAATACACCTGAATCAAGGTTAGATTTTATTCTTCCCAGAGCTTCTATAACCTCTTGCCTTCCCACTGCCCAACCAATCCTCCATCCAGTCATGTTAAAGGGTTTGGACAGTGAATTGAATTCTATTCCCACATCCTTTGCTCCAGGTACCTCCATGAAACTCAGAGGTCTTTGACCATCAAAAAAGACTTCTGAATATGCAGCATCATGGCACACTACAATATCATATTTTTTTGCAAAGGCCACAACCTTTTCAAAAAATTCTCTATTGGCTACTGCACCTGTAGGGTTGTTTGGATAATTGATAAACATTAGTTTTGCCTTTTGAGCCACATCCCCAGGTATTGCATGTAAATCTACTAAAAAGCCATTTTCTTCTTTTAGAGGCATTATATAAGGCGTACCGCCTGCGAGAATAGTACCAATACCATAAACTGGGTATCCTGGATCCGGTACAAGATTTATATCTCCTGGGTTAACATAGCAAAGGGAAATATGGCCTATGCCTTCCTTTGAACCAATTAGAGAAACCACTTCCTTCTTGGGATCCAATGTCACTCCATGCTGACGTTCATACCAATGGCATACTGCCTTTCTATATTCAAGCATTCCAACTGAGCTTGGATATTGATGATTTGCAGTCTCCCTGGAGGCAGTATTTAATTCTTCTACAATATAGTCAGGAGTTGGTTGATCAGGGTCACCAATTCCAAGGCTAATAATGTCAACGCCCTTTTCCCTAGCTTCAGTTATTTTTTGTTCAATACGTGCAAATAAATATGGTGGAAGTTTAGAAATTCTTTCAGCCTGCTTAATCATTTAATCACCCCTTGGTTAATTTATATTTAAAAGGTTTCCTTCAAATACATATTCTGCAGCACCTGTCATGTAAACCGTATTATCTTGCTTGCTCCATTCAATGTGGAGGCTGCCCCCTGGAAGAATAACTTCTACATCCCTGTTGTTTTTTCCATTTAATACTCCTGCTACCGCTACAGCACATGCACCAGTACCACAGGCCATGGTGGCTCCAGCTCCTCTTTCCCAGACCTTTACCTTTACTGTAGATTTATTAATGATTTGAACAAATTCAACATTTGTATAGGCTGGGAATACAGGTGCTTTCTCAACCAATGGACCCCATTTTTCTAGAGGCACATCTTTCAAATCCTCTACATATATAATGCAATGAGGGTTTCCCATGGAAACACACGTCACAGCAAAATGCTGTCCATTAATTTCAATAAGTTGGTTAATTACTTCTGGATTTCCAGAAAGAGTGGTTGGTATTTCCTCAGGTTTAAGGCGAGGAGATCCCATATTTACTTTAATATTTTTTACAGTTAAGCCATCCAATATTACCTCAGTTATGATTAAACCCGCCAGGGTACTAATGGTTATAAATTTCTCCTTGACTATTTCCTTTTCATATAGATATCTGCCCACACACCTTGTTGCATTGCCGCACATCTCAGCCTCAGACCCATCAGGGTTAAAAATTCTCATGGTTACATGAGCTTTTTCTGACGGCAACAGTATTACCAGACCATCAGCACCAACACCAAAATTTCTGTTGCATGCCCTAGTGGCCAGTTGGGCATAATCTATAGATGCAGAATTTTTGAGATTATTAATTATTATAAAATCATTGCCTAATCCATGCATCTTAATAAACTCCATATAAATTACCTCCTTGATAGCATTTGTATAACCGAGCCTTTGCATACTGCCGCACAAGTTCCACAACCACCGCACATTTGAAGATTTACATGAAATTCTTCACCTTCTCTGACAAGGGCTCCCCTGGGGCATGCCTCAACACATTCATCACATTGGATGCACACACCGCAATGTAAACAGCGTTCATGGGGTTCAATATAATGTGGATTTTCTATGGGAGAACATTTGTAAGATTCTAGAATAAAGTCCTCTTCTTCCATGTTATTACTCCATTGATTTGGAATCCCCTGCAGGTCTGCGTGAATTTCATAAGCACATTTTTTGGCCTGGGCTATGTTTTCTGCAACAAGCTTCAGCCCACTAACATCACCTACAAAGTATACATTTGAATTATTAACTCTAAAGCTTTTTTCAGATAAAGGCTTCAAAAAGCCCCTATTGTCCTTTTGTTTCGCTAGCTCCTCGGGTACAAAATTTAATATTGGCAGCTCACTTGTAAAAACCAGAATATTGTCAGCTTGATAACTAACGTTGCTGCCCATGTGGCTTTTAGCAATTATCAGACCATCCCTTGTAATCTCCTCTACAAAGACTGGATACTCGAATATTACCCCTTCTTGTTTTAATCTATTTACTTCATGTTTATTTCCAGAAGGAGTTTTTATATCAAGTACTGTTATATTTTCTGGACTAACTCCCATTTTTAGAGCTGCTTCTATACCATCAATTGCTGCATCACCAGCTCCTAAAAAAACTACTTTCTTACCTAATCTGTCTACCTTTCCCTTGTTGTAATCCTTTAAGAAGTCTATGCCAGAAACAGCCTTATCTATGCCTTTAACAGGGGGCATCATACCCTTGTGAGCACCGACTGCTATGACAATGCTGTCATGGATAGTCATGAGCTCCTTGAATTTTTGTGAATCTACTGGCGAGTTTAGTTCTACCTCTACTCCCATGTCCATAATTCTCTTAATATCATGCCTGAGTTCTTCAAGGGGCAACCTTTCTCTGGAAATTACTTGGAACATTTTTCCTCCAAGCTCCTGGTCTGCTTCATAAATCTTTACCAAATAGCCTAAACGTGCAAGAAAGTATGCAGCACTAAGTCCAGCTGGGCCTCCTCCAATAACACCTATAGAACCCTTACAATTATCTATTGGAGAAGATGCCTGGTTAGTCTTATACATTTTAGCCAATTCACTGCTATTAATTGGGAAATCTAAATATCCCCTGGTACATCCATCCATGCATAAATGTGGACATATATGGCCGCAGCAGCTGTTCCTGAAGGGAGTATATTCATCTAA
>JAGXSK010000319.1 GCA_018333845.1 Clostridia bacterium
CTTGCAGGTTTATTGATAATTATAGGGATCTTGCTCCTTGTTGCAGAGGCTTTTACTCCAACCTATGGGGTTTTAGGGGTAGGGGGAGTGATCAGTATTGTTTTGGGCAGTATTTTCTTGCCCATAGAGCCCATGATGCCAACTGATTGGTTTTCAAGATTTAGAATGACGGCTATAGGTATCGGCATTGTAAGTGGGGCTTTGTTAATAATCTTACTTTCAGGAATAATAAAACTGCGCAAGGTACAAAAAATCCATGGTGATGAAGAGTTTTCCAATCAAGTTGTGCCAGTAATTGAAGACATTAATCCAGAAGGATTAGTAAAAGTAAAGGGAGAGATTTGGAAAGCCGTAAGCAAAGGTGGCATAAGCATTTCCCAGGGTGAAAATGTCAGGGTCATTGGAAGAAAGGGTATGTATTTAGTTGTTGAACCCGAAAGAACAAATATTAGTGAAAGGGAGGAATAAAAAATGCTGTTTATTTCAGAAAGTTTGTTATCGCTAATAGTAGTAGCTACTTTTATACTAGCTATTTTAAGCATGGCAATAAAAATTTTACCTGAATATGAACGAGGTGTATTATTTAGATTAGGCAGGCTTGTTGGAGTAAGAGGTCCAGGATTAGTAATTATTATTCCCATTATTGACAAGATTGAGCGAGTCTCCTTGCGTACTATTACATTTGATGTGCCGCCCCAGGAAGTAATTACCAGGGATAATGTAACGTGCAAGGTAAATGCAGTTTTATACTACAGAGTGGTTGCCCCTGATAAATCCATAGTCAATGTGGAAAAGTTTCATGAAGCAACAAGTCAATTTGCCCAGACAACCTTAAGGAGTGTTGTGGGCCAGGCAGACCTGGATGAGCTTTTGTCACAACGGGAAAAACTCAATAAAATCATCCAAAAAATTGTTGATGAGGCTACAGACCCATGGGGCATAAAAGTAACTGCAGTAGAAATCAAAGATGTAATTTTGCCAACAGAAATGCAAAGAGCAATTGCTAGACAGGCAGAAGCTGAAAGGGACAGGAGAGCCATAGTAATCCAGGCAGAGGGAGAAAGGGAGGCTGCTGAGAAGCTTGCCGAGGCTACTAGTATTTTAAGTGCCCAGGAAGGAGCCATGACCCTAAGGATGCTTAAAACTCTTACTGAAGCAGCACAATCAAAAGGTACTACAATACTGTTTCCCTTGCCCATGGAAATCAGATCTTTATTGCCCGATCCTGAGAAATGGTTTTTAGCCTCCCGCAGGGGTAATGAGAATAAAGAAAAAGCTGATAAAGAAGAGAAGATTGATGGATAACAGTTATCTTGAAATACTAAAGGGCTGCAGCACTTACACACGCAGCCCTTTCCTTTTTTACTTATTTATTTTCCTTATGAATTTTTGTTAGCTTCGTAAACTAGCTTTCCTGACTAGTACCTTGAAAAAGAAGTCTCTTAAGTAGTCCATTCATCATGGACTATGCCCACTAGATGCCAGGAACCATTTACATCTTCAAAAATTAGCCTTAAGCTTCTCCAATCCATTCCCATGTATTGAGGATCAAATCCTGTAAAATGAAATTCTACAAACATTCCATTTGGATAGGCTTGCGAGATGTTATTAATCATACTGCTAGTGCCAATTTCCACATTATTGCCAATCATATGGGGATTTGCAAAGTCCTGGTCATAAATAAATCTATCATAGTAATCGCTAAAAGTAAAAACTATAGGGTCACCTGAACCATCAAAGCTTCCCCAATTATAAGTCTGGGTGCTTTGCAGTAAGGTTTCAATTTACTGGGCGCTAAACACTAAATCATTTTGTAAATCCACATATGTGTAGGGCGAAAAACGTACTCCTGCCACAGGATGGACATAGGAAGCCAGAGCTTCCATGTCTTGATTTTCTAATAACCCTACCACAGTCAAGGCGGTCATCAGAAGAGAATTCTGCTGTTGAGAAGTTAGTGCCGACTGCAGCTCTGCCACTTCAGCTGCTAATGCTTCATTTTCGGCTGTTAACTGGTTGATTAAGGCTGTTTTTTCCTGTAATTGTGCTTCAAGGTCACTGGATTTGTTTGAAGATGTACATCCAATTAATGTTATTCCTGATAATAAAACCATAAGGATAATTAGAATTCTTTTACCTTTCACAAAAATTGCCTCCTTTATGTCACAGCTTTGATTAGTAACGATAATTACTATTGTTTTAAGCTTATCACTTTCACTCCAAAAATCAAATGAAGATTTTGCAAAGTTTTGATAAGCTAATATATAACAAAAAAATTGACAAAAAGTCTGCTGCAGATTACTATATGATTATAGGTTCATATAAACATATTAACAAAATGCAGGAGGGCTATGATTATGAGTACACAATCAGCAGGTGAAAAAGCCAGGGATCTAGGATTTTTTGAACGGTATTTGACTTTGTGGGTAATACTATGTATGGCTATAGGAATAGGCCTGGGTGCACTATTTCCTGGAGCGGCTGAGGTAATTAATAGTTTATCTATTGAACAGGTTAACATTCCAATTGCAATACTATTATTTTTTATGATGTATCCTATCATGGTGCAAATTGATTTTAGACAGGTAATTGAAGCAGGAAAAACCCCAAAACCAGTAGCCTTAACTTTAGTAATTAACTGGGCAATTAAGCCCTTTACCATGGTGTTTTTTGCATGGCTGTTTATGAGGGTTATATTTGCTCCCTTTATTCCAGAAAATATGGCCGATGAATATATGGCTGGCATGATTCTCCTTGGAATTGCGCCATGTACAGCAATGGTTCTTGTATGGAGTTACCTGGCTAGAGCTAATATGGGTCATACCCTTGTGATGGTAGCGGTAAACTCTTTAACAATGCTGTTTTTATTCGCTCCCCTTGGCAGCTTTCTATTGGGAATAAGTGATATAGTTATTCCCTTTGTTACCTTGGCGTTATCAATACTTTTCTATGTAGGTATAGCCTTAATTGCTGGTTATTTTACAAGAACCCAATTAATCAAGTCCAGGGGGATAGAATGGTATGAAAGTATTTTTCTAAAATATACTGGCAAGGTCTCCATGACTGCACTGCTTTTAACACTTATTACTTTATTCATGCTGCAGGGGTCGGTAATACTAAGTCAGCCTCTAGTTATACTAATGATTGCAGTACCCCTTATAATCCAAACCTTCTTCATATTCTTTTTAGCATATGGCGCTGCCAAAATGCTAAAACTAACCTATGAGGACGCTGCTCCTTCTGCAATGATTGGTGCCAGTAACCATTTCGAAGTAGCCATTGCAACAGCAGCAACCCTCTTTGGTATTGCATCTGGTGCATCATTGGCAACTGTTGTAGGCGTGCTGATAGAGGTTCCAGTAATGCTCATGTTAGTAAGAATCTGCTCAAAGACCAAGCATTGGTTCCCAAGGAAATGGTCCAATTAAAAATATTGGGAGACTATTTATCAACATGTTATAATAGTTTTACAAGTGGGGGTGAGCAGCCTTGGAATTAGTACAATTATTAAAAGGTCTGGCAGATGTAACAAGATTAAGAATACTGAATTTACTAAATCAGGAAAAGCTATGTGTATGCGAATTGGAATACCTTCTGGAAATAAATCAATCAAATGCATCTAGACATTTAAATAAACTTTGGATGTTAAAGATTATAACTAATGAAAAAAAGGCACAATGGGTCTTCTATAAAATTGATAAAAACACGTTAGAAACATATCCATTTCTCAAACAACTATTAAATAAGGAGCTTGAGAAGGATCAGCAATTCCAAAAAGATACTGCCAAACTTAAAGAATACAAAAAAAGCGGCATGACCTGTGAAAATGTTAAAGAAATTATGTGCCTTAAACCGGGATCGAGCTCTAATTAATTTAGCTCCTAAATTTTCATGGAATAATTTAAGGGTTTCTTGTTTTTATGTTATAATTATATAGTCAAGTAATGTTAGCTTAAGAAATAAAACCACAATCATATATTTTGTGGTTTTTATATCTTACAGAGCGAGCTGTAAAATAATTTTTAGAGAGGTCTATAATATGCAAAGCATTAAGGATACAATACATGAAGTTATATTTGCTGTGCTGCCTGTT
>JAGXSK010000320.1 GCA_018333845.1 Clostridia bacterium
AATACCGTACCTTTTAAATCCCTTGAGGCAACCCTGCCAATAACCTGTGCATTTTTGCCCAGTGGATGGGATTGCAGCACTCTCATTATTTCCTCTTTCTTGCTGGGATTGGCAATAATAGCAAGCTTGCCCTCATTGGCAAGGTAGAGGGGATCAAGGCCTAACATATCACACCCGGCTCTTACTGAAGGGTGCAGGGGAATTGCCTTTTCACAAATTTCCATTTTCGTTCCAGACTGATGTGCCAGCTCTAGTAAAATGCTTGCCAGTCCCCCTCGAGTGGGATCTCGCATACATGAAATCCCTCCAACATCAAGCAGTTCTTTTACCAGTCCATTCAATGGCGCACAATCACTTTTCAGGTTCACTCCAAAGGATAAGCCCTCTCTGCAGCTTAGTATGGCCATGCCATGGTCACCTATGGTTCCATTAACAATTACCAGATCATCGACATTAATATTTTTTGGAGATACAGAAGCACCCTCCGGGACTATCCCAATTCCTGAGGTGTTAATGTAAATCCTATCCGCACTCCCCCTCTCAACTATTTTTGTATCACCTGTCACAACATACACATCTGCCTCTACAGCTGTCTCATATAAAGATATTAGTATTTCCTGCAAATCCTTTATTAAAAACCCTTCTTCTATTATCAAACCCACACTCATGTATTTGGGGATGGCACCTGCAACTGCCAGGTCATTTATTGTGCCGCAAGCAGCCAATTTGCCTATGTTCCCCCCGGGAAAAAATATTGGAGATATGACAAAACTATCTGTGGTCATGGCAATTGTGCCCTTTTCAAGGGGCAGCAGGGCAGAATCATACAACTCATGACCATTGTTATTATTAAAAATCGGATATATGATTTCTTCAATGAGCTCCCTGGAAAGTCTGCCTCCACTTCCATGGGCTAGAGTAATTGTATCCATTAAGTTCCTCCTAATTTACTTTCTTTTTACTTTCCTGGTTTACTCCCCTTAAGCTTCATAACGATAGTAAGCAGCACATGCTCCCTCAGTTGAGACCATACATGGACCAAAAGGATTAAGGGGTGTACATGAGCCTTTAAACAAATCACATTCATTGGGTGTTTTTAACCCCTTTAATATATCACCACATGAGCAAATTGCTTCTTTTTCATTTATATAATGATGATCCATTGCAAAACCAAATTTCACAGATGCATCGTAATCTCTATATTCTTCTCTTATATGCAGGCCGCTGTTGGGTATCACACCAAAGCCTCTCCACAGCACATCACCTGTCCTAAAAACTGTGTCCATGGTCTTTCTGGCTATGGGATTCCCATCTGGTTTTACTCCTCTAATATACTGAATATCTATTTTGGCCTTATTCTGTCTCATTTGCAGCAGCAGAAGGTGCAGTCCATCTAATATGTCATGGATTTCAAAACCTGTAATAACACAAGGCTTCTTATGCTGCTCTGCAACAAAGGTATAGGGAGAAGCTCCAATAATTGTACTTACATGGCCTGGGCAGATGAAACCATCAAGCTTTACCGAACCATCACAAAGGAGAGCCTCCAGCGCAGGAGGAACAAGCTTATGCATGGAATAAACAGAGTAGTTTCCAAGGCCCTGGCTTTTGGCTTGAATTATGGACAAGGCTGCTGTAGGAGCTGTAGTTTCAAAGCCAACTCCCAGGAATACCACCTCATGATCAGGGTTATTGCTGGCTAATCTTAATGCCTCTAGGGTTGAATAAACGACCACCACACCAGCACCCTGGCTTCTTGCTGCATTTAGAGTGCCTTTACTCCCCGGCACCCGCAGCAGGTCCCCAAAGGTTGCTATTATAACCCTTTTGTCTTTGGCTAGCTCCAGATAATTATCAATCTCCCTATCATGGGTCACACATACAGGACATCCCGGCCCGGAAATGAGTCTAATGTTATCTGGAAGTACCCTTCGCAACCCGCTCCTGCCTATGGCCATGGTATGGGTTCCACAAATCTCCATTATGGAAACTGCAGGCAATCCCCGGGCTAGAGTTTCAATGTCTTTAAGTTTTTCAGAATAATTCCTCTCAGTATTGTGAAGCTTCATGGATTTCCTCCCACAGCTTAAGGGTCTCTTTTGCCTCAGCCTCGTCAATTTTATGAATGGCATATCCTGCATGGACTAACACCCAATCACCTGGAAGTGCCTCGGGCGTTAAGGCAATGGAAATATTTTGTGTCAAGCCATTGACCTCCACAACTGCCATTTCCCCATCAGTACTTATTATTTTAAAGGGTACTGCCAGACACATGCTCATGCACCTCATTTCCTATTATAACCTGCCCCAGGGATATGCCCCCATCATTGGCAGGAACCTGCTTGTGACAATAAACCAGCAGACCTCTTTCTTTTAAAGTATTCACCAAGAGCTGTGTTAAAAGCATATTTTGAAAAACTCCCCCTGAAAGGACAACCTTTTGCAGTCCTGTTTTTTCTGCAATGGCAAGGATGCCACTTTCTATTGCAGCTGCAATACCAAGGTGAAATTTATATGCCATTTCCTCAGGTCCAACAGCCCTTTCTAAATCGAAAAGTATTTCTTCCCACATGCCTGCAGTGTCTAATTCAAACATGACCTGTTTTCCGGGATAAATTTGCAGTGAGTAATGCTCTTTAACCGGCCTGGACTTCCTGGCTAGACTCTCCAGTTCCATGGGTGCCTGGCCTTCATAGGACTGGCTTTTACATACACCCATGAGTGCTGCTGCTGCATCAAACAGCCTGCCGCAGCTTGAAGTCATTGCCGTGTTGATTTTTCTTTCAAGCTGTCTTTCAATTACCCTTGCCTCATTATCCTCCATGCCCTTGAGCCATTTGGCGGCATGTTTCCTCCCATGGCTGCCCAGGGTTGTGACAAGAAAGCTGTATGCCATACGTTCTGGTCTTTTTATGGTAATATCCCCACCAGGCAGGGGCACCTGGGCCAGGTGTCCGGCCCTTTCAAAGGAGCCATAATTCCCCACTAAAAACTCAAAGCCCCAGATGGTCCTGTCAGTTCCAAATCCCGTCCCATCACAGACAACGCCAATGACCTTTTCTGTTAATCCATTTTCAACCATACAGCTAACCATATGGGCGTGGTGATGCTGAACACCTATAAGGGACCCACCCCATTTTGCAGATGCCTCCCGGGCATAATGTGTGGTCTGGTAATCTGGGTGCAGGTCATGGACAATGACTTCTGGTGCAATGTTTAAAAGTGAGGTCATTTTCAGGACTGTATCCCTGAACAGCTGCAGGTTTAAATAATTATCCATGTCACCCAAATACTGGCTTAAGAATACTTCCCTGTCTCTACCCAGGGCAAAGGTGTTTTTTAAATTACCGCCGCAGGCCAGTACGGGTTTTCCTATATTTGTATCTATACCTATGGGCAAGGGCACAAATCCCCTGGCCCTCCTTATTGGCTGCCAGTGGCCATTTATTACATGCCCTACCGAGTCATCACAGGGGTTTTCAATTTGCCTGTCATGTACTACAAGGTAATCAGCAATATCCTTTAATTTTTCCCTGGCATCCTCATTTGTAGTAATTAAAGGGTTGCTTGCTAGATTAGCACTTGTTGCCACCAGAATTTTAACTTCAGGAGAAAACAACAGTAAGTGCAGGGGTGTATAGGGAAGCATAAAGCCCAATGTATCCAGGCCGGGATTAATATCCCTTGCTAAAACCCTTTTAGATTCATCCCTTTGCTTTAATATTACTATTGGCTTTGCCGGGCTCACCAGATATTCCTCTTCTGTTGTAGATAGAAAACAGCACTTTCTAACATTGTCCAGATCTGCTGCCATTAGTGCAAAGGGTTTTCCATCTCTTAGCTTATTGTTTCTTAGTCTACTTACAGCAGCAGTATTAGTAGCATCACATATCAAGTGAAAGCCACCTAATCCCTTGACTGCAAGGATATTTCCATCTTGTATCAACCTGCTCAGGTCAACCTCATGTGAATATCCAATCAGCCTTCCCTGAAAATCTTCGACATATACAAGGGGGCCGCATGCTCTACAGGCATTTGGCTGGGCATGAAATCTTCTATCCAGCGGGTCCTCATATTCCTGCAGGCATTTGGGACACATTTTGAATTCCTTCATTGTGGTCAAATGCCTGTCATAGGGAATACCCTTGATAATAGTATACCTGGGCCCACAGTTGGTACAGTTGGTCAATGGATATAAATATCTTCGGTTTCCTGGGTCCAGGATTTCTCTTGCACAATGGGAACAGATTCCTAGATCTGGTGTTATTAAGGCTTTTTTACTGCCAGATGTATGACTTTCCTGAATAAAAAATCCAGAATAATTCTTAAACTCAACCTCTTTAACTGAAAAACTCTCAATAACTGCCTGGGGTGGGGGTGCCTGCATTAAATCTTCAACAGCAAGGTTAACTGCCCTGGTGCTGCCCTCCCAATGAATGGTAACTCCCTCAGAGCTGTTATATACCCAGCCCTTCAAACCATATTTAAGGGAAATCTTATATACCCAGGGCCTGAAGCCCACACCCTGAACCACTCCTGAGATCTTTATTTCGCCAGCTGTTTTTTGGTTTTCCATGCTATTTCATCCCCTAGCCAGCTATACCAATCATCCATGCCTTCTCCTGTCAATGCAGATACTTGAAATATTTTTATCCTGGGATTAAGGCTGTATACATCATTAAAGAAACTATTCATGTTGAAATTGGTATAGGGAAGTAAATCTACCTTGTTTAATATACAAGCTTTGGCTTCTGAAAACATCATAGGATATTTCAAGGGCTTGTCGTCACCTTCTGGAACACTGCTGACAACCACCTTGAAATCCTCTCCCAGGTCAAAAACTCCAGGACAGACAAGATTTCCTACATTCTCAATGATTATAATGTCCAGGTCCTTTATATTAAATTCTTCCATGGCCTTGGATACCATATCGGCACTCAAGTGGCATCCGCCTTCTGTATTTATCTGGACAACTGAAACTCCATGGCTGTTTATCCTCTCTGCATCCCTGCTGGTCATGAGGTCACCTTCAATGACCCCTATATTGAATGCTGCCTTTAACTCATCAATGGTTCTTTCCAGGAGAGTAGTTTTGCCCGCTCCAGGAGAGCTCATCATATTAATGCACAAGGTTTTTTCTTTGGCAAACAAGCCTCTATTAAGCTGTGCCTGGCCCTCATTGCGGGT
>JAGXSK010000321.1 GCA_018333845.1 Clostridia bacterium
GTATTGGAAGTTATGCCCAAAACTAACAGGGTTGTAGTAGAAGGTGTAGGTATTGTTAAACGGCATACCAGACCTACAAAGAAGGTTTCAAAGGGTGGAATAATTGAACAAGAATCCGCCATCCATGCTTCAAATGTAATGTATTATTGCTCCAAATGTAAAAAACCAGTTCGAACTGGAGCTTTAATTGAGGGCGATAAGAAGATAAGGATATGTAAAAAGTGTGGAGGCCCTGCTGATAAATAGAGTTGTCTTGGAAAGGAGGTAGGTTTTAATGGC
This sequence comes from Clostridia bacterium, assembly GCA_018333845.1. Classification (GTDB taxonomy): domain Bacteria; phylum Bacillota; class DSM-16504; order Desulfitibacterales; family Desulfitibacteraceae; genus Desulfitibacter. The sequence goes on from JAGXSK010000321.1 coordinate 280, forward strand.
CAGACTAAAAGAGTACTTTAAAGAAAACGTTGTAGGCGTTTTAAAAGAGAAAATGGGCTATAAAAATGTAATGGAAATTCCTCGCTTGGAAAAAATCATTATTAACATGGGCATTGGAGAGGCAACCCAGAATCCAAAAGCCCTTGACGGAGCTGTTCAGGATTTACAGGCAATATCTGGGCAAAAACCAATTATTACAAGAGCAAGAAAATCCATAGCTGCCTTTAAGCTAAGAGAAGGCGTGCCTATCGGCTGCAAGGTTACTTTAAGAGGAAATAGGATGTATGAATTTATGGATAGACTAGTTAATGCCACGCTGCCACGTGTAAGGGATTTTAAAGGTGTTTCTTCAAAGGCATTTGATGGCAGAGGAAACTATACCTTAGGACTTAAGGAGCAAATAATTTTTCCTGAAATAGATTATGATAAAGTTGATAAAGTCAGAGGCATGAATATTGTTTTTGTTACCTCTGCTAAAACTGATGAAGAAGCTAGAGAACTTTTAAAGTTAATGGGTATGCCATTTAAAGAACACTAAGGATAATGTTTAAGGAGGTAAATCAATGGCAAAAAAATCCATGATTGCCAAACAAGCTAGAACGGCCAAGTATAAAGTAAGAGCATACAATCGCTGCAAAATTTGTGGAAGACCTCGTGGATATATACGTAAGTTTGGTATGTGTCGGATATGTTTTAGAGAAAGAGCGTACAGGGGTGAAATCCCCGGTGTAACGAAAGCTAGTTGGTAATGAGAGTACTAAAGGGGGTGCTGAAACATGGTAATGACTGATCCTATTGCTGACTATTTAACAAGGGTAAGAAATGCAAATAATGTCATGAAGGAAACAGTTGAAATTCCAGCTTCTAATGTAAAAAAGAGTTTGACTGAAATCCTTAAAAATGAAGGTTTCATCAAGGATTATGAATATATTGAAGATGGAAAACAAGGGATCATAAGAATCTATTTGAAATATACACCAAATAGAGAAAAGGTTATTAGTGGTTTAAAAAGAATTAGCAAGCCAGGTCTTAGAGTATACGCAAAAAGAGACGAAATACCAAAGGTACTAGGCGGCTTGGGAATAGCAATCATATCCACTTCTAAAGGAATTATGACAGACAAGGATGCAAGAAGGGAAATGGTTGGTGGAGAAGTTATTTGCTATATTTGGTAGTTGCTAGAATGGAGGTGTTTACATGTCAAGGATAGGAAAAAAACCTGTAGATGTTCCATCTGGAGTTGAAGTAAAACTGGTTGATAATATAATCACAGTAAAGGGCCCTAAAGGTACTTTAGAAAGGGAACTTCATCCAGAGATAAACGTAGCCATTGAAGGAAATTCTATCGTAGTAACAAGACTTAGTGACCAGAAAAAACATCGTGCACTTCATGGGCTTACCCGAGCCCTGGTGAATAACATGGTGGAAGGTGTAACAAAGGGCTTTGAAAAAAAGCTGGAACTAGTAGGTGTTGGTTACAGGGCTAGCATGCAGGGCAGCAAACTAGTTCTTAATGTTGGATACTCACATCCAGTGGAAATGGTTCCTGATACTGGTCTGAAAGTTGAGGTTGGTCCAAAACAAAACCTCATTATCATAAGCGGTTATGATAAAGAAGTTGTAGGACAGTTTGCAGCTAAAGTGAGGGCAGTAAGAGAGCCTGAACCATATAAGGGTAAGGGTATTAAGTACTCAGACGAAAAAATTCGCAGAAAAGCTGGTAAAGCTGGTGGTAAATAAATTAGTGTCTAGTTTCTTTCACCCATTTTGGGTGACGTGGGAAGGGAGTGAAATTTGTGTATAAAATATATGAGCGAAATGCTACTCGCAAAAAGAAGCACAGACGCTTGAGATTCCGATTGACTGGTACTAGTGAAAGGCCAAGACTTAATGTTTTTCGGAGCAATAGTCAGATATATGCCCAGATTATTGATGATACAGCAGGCAAGACAATGGTATCAGCATCAACACTGGAAAAGGACATTCAAGAAGAAATAAAAGGCTTAAATAAAAAGGAAGCTGCAAAGGTTGTCGGAAAACTTATTGCTAAAAGAGCTGCTGAAATGGGCATAAAACAGGTTGTATTTGATAGAGGAGGATATATCTACCACGGTAGAGTAGCGGCCCTGGCAGAGGGTGCGCGGGAAGGTGGATTGGAATTCTAACCATGAAGGAGGAAAATTATGAATAGAATTGACCACAGGGAAATGGACATATCCGAAAAAGTGGTTAATATAAGCCGGGTTGCTAAAGTTGTTAAAGGTGGACGTCGTTTCAGCTTTAGTGCCTTAGTAGTAGTAGGTGACGGTAAAGGTCACGTTGGTGCTGGCCTGGGGAAAGCAGGAGAGGTTCCTGAAGCCATTAGAAAAGGTGTGGAAGATGCTAAGAAAAATATGATTAAGGTTCCAGTTGTTGGAACCACAATACCCCATGAGGTTATTGGCACTTTTGGTGCAGGAAAGGTTCTGTTAAAACCAGCTTCAGTAGGTACTGGTGTAATTGCTGGTGGTTCTGTAAGAGCCGTTCTTGAATTGGCTGGCGTAAAGGACATTTTAACAAAGTCACTTGGCTCGGCAAATGCAAATAATATTGTATACGCTACCTTGGAGGGTCTAAAGTCCCTGAAAAAAGCAGAAGATGTAGCAAAACTGCGTGGCAAAACTGTTGAAGAATTGTTAGGGTAGGAGGTATTTTTAGTGACAAAATTAAAAATTACCCTGGTCAAAAGTGTTATTGGATCTACAGTAAGACAAAAGAAAACTGTAGAATCATTAGGACTTGGCAAGATAAATAGTAGTGTAATCCAAGTAGATACTCCAGATATTCGTGGTAAGGTAAAGAAGGTAGAACACCTTGTTTCTGTAGAAAAGATTGAAGCATAGGGGGTGTAAAGGATGAGAATTCATGACTTAAAGCCTGTTGAAGGGTCTAAAAAAACCAGAACTCGTAGAGGAAGAGGCGTAGGTTCAGGTTTGGGAAAAACCTCTGGCAGGGGACATGGAGGACAGAAGTCGCGTTCAGGTGGGGGAGTAAGACCTGGATTTGAAGGTGGCCAAATGCCTCTTATTAGAAGAATACCAAAAAGAGGATTTACAAATATATTTAAAAAGGATATTGCCATTGTAAATCTTGAAGCTCTAAATATTTTTGATGAAGGTAATGTGGTTACTCCTGAATTAATGCTGGAAAAAGGTATTGTAAAAAAGAGCAGGGACGGTGTTAAAGTCCTTGGAACTGGAAAAATTTCAAAGGCACTTACAGTTAAAGCCCATGCTTTTAGCCAGACAGCTGAGGAAAAAATAAAAGCTGCTGGCGGAACTGTTGAGGTGGTATAAATGTTAGAAACCTTACAAAGTGCATGGAAAGCAAAGGATATAAGAGCAAAAATCATATTTACCCTGATGATGTTTTTGGTGTTTAGATTTGGAGCTCATATACCAGTTCCTGGAGTTGATGCCGCTGCTTTTAGAGAAATGCTGGCAGGCGGTACCATATTTGGCTTTCTTGATGTTATATCAGGTGGCGCATTAAGTAATGTAACGGTATTCGCAATGGGCATCATGCCTTATATTAATGCATCCATCATCATGCAGCTGCTAACTGTAGTGGTTCCTTATCTTGAAAGGTTGGCAAAGGAAGGTGAGGAAGGCAGAAAGAAAATTGTTCAATTCACCAGATATGGTACAGTAGTACTTGGGTTTATTCAAGCAGCAGGAATGTCTGTTTTTTTTGGAAGAAGTGCCATCCTTGAAGAAACAACTCTTGCAAGCTATGCTGTTGTTACCATATCGTTAACTGCAGGTACCGTATTCTTAATGTGGTTAGGTGAGTTAATAACCGAAAAAGGTATTGGAAACGGTATATCTTTGATAATATTTGCTGGTATTGTTTCTGGTATACCTGGAGGTATTGTAACACTTTATAACTATGTATTAACAGGTGAAGCTGGTATTATTACAATTGTACTGTTCCTAATAATGGGTCTGCTAATAATATCAGGAATAGTATATATACATGAAGGTCAAAGAAGAATACCAGTTCAGTATGCAAAAAGAGTTGTTGGTAGAAAGGTATATGGAGGCCAAAGTACCCATATTCCTTTGAAGGTTAACCAGGCTGGTGTTATTCCAGTTATATTTGCAATGTCAATATTATTATTCCCATCAACAATTGCCCAGTGGTTTCCACAAAGTGGATTTGCCCAGTGGATATTAGGTGTATTTAATTTTACATCAATACCATACATGATCATGTATGCCATGTTAATTATATTCTTTACCTACTTTTATACTGCAGTTACCTTTAATCCTCAGGATGTTGCAGATAATATGAAAAAGTATGGCGGGTTTATTCCTGGACTTCGTCCCGGAAGGCCTACTTCAGAATATATTGACAGGGTACTAAGTAGAATTACTTTAGCTGGTGCAATGTTCCTGGCATTCATAGCACTGATGCCCAACTTTATAATGGGGATTACAGGATTAAACATTGCCTTTGGTGGTACTGGATTACTAATCGTGGTGGGTGTTGCATTAGAAACCATGAAGCAGCTAGAATCCCAGCTGATGATGCGTCATTACCAAGGGTTTATGAAATAGCCACAGGGAGGTAAAAAGCCATGAGAATTATTTTAATGGGTCCTCCAGGTGCTGGTAAAGGTACTCAAGGGGAACGTTTAGTGGAAGAGCTGCAAATTCCGCATATATCAACAGGTGATATGTTCAGACGGGCCATGTCAGAAGGTACCCAATTAGGGAAAAAAGCCAGGGAGTATATGGAAAAGGGTGAACTAGTGCCTGATGAAATTACCATTGGGATAGTCAAAGAAAGACTCCTTGCAGATGACTGTAAAACTGGGTTCATGTTAGATGGTTTTCCTAGAACTGTACCACAAGCTGATGCGTTAGATAAACTTCTTAATGAAATTGATCAAAAACTAGATGCTGTTATATATATTAACGTACCTGAAGAAGATTTAATCACTAGAATGACTGGAAGAAGGGTCTGCAAGCATTGTGGTGCAACATATCATGCAGTATTTGCACCACCTAAAACAGCAGGTGCATGTGACAAGTGCCAGGGAGAAGTTTATCAACGAGACGATGATAAAATAGAAACTGTAGAGAACAGATTAAAGATTTACTTAAAAAACACACAACCGTTAATAGACTTCTATAGAGAAAAAGGTCTTTTAAAAGAGATTGACGGTAAACAAGACATGGAAATGGTTTTTAAGGATATAGAACAAAGCCTGGGGAGAAAGTGGTAATGATTATTCTAAAGTCTGACAGAGAACTGGGATATATGAGGGATGCAGGCAAGGTTGTGGCAAAGGTTCACCATGAACTAGCTAAAGTCATAAAGCCTGAAATCACCACACAAGAACTTGATACCCTGGCAGAAAACATAATAACGGCCGAAGGTGCTAAACCAGCATTTAAAGGTTATAAAGGGTTTCCTGCAAGTATTTGTGCATCAATAAATGAAGAAGTGGTTCATGGAATTCCTGGTTTAAAAAAGCTAAAAAATGGTGATATTGTTAGTATTGACATTGGCGCTGTAA
>JAGXSK010000322.1 GCA_018333845.1 Clostridia bacterium
TATTCAGTCAAAATAGACTTAATATAATGGGCCTGTTTTAAAAATTATTAAGGATTTTCAACCATCGTTTAATCAACTAATCCTTGGCACCAATATTGCAACAATTTATAATTACTGAATTTTTTAAAATATTTTACAAACTGGTAAATTTGTATCATACGCAGGTACTTATTTATAGGAAGGGGAGATAGTAACTCTCATAAACTTTAAATTATTGACAAATAGTTAGAATAATTTTCATGGTGTTACTTAAAAAGATCTATATGTAAGGAGGACTACTATGGATACCAGCAGGATGCTGCATTTAAAAGAAATAGACACAAAAAAAGCCTCCGCTATGTTGGCGCAGAGTGCACAGTTAAAGGAATTTGCTGAAAACTTGTATGAAACAATGGAAATAACCCTGGTCAGAAATCAGATACATGATATTGTCAAAAATCATTATGATATTGGCACCATTGAAGATGCCTATGAAATTTTTGGAGGCTATGTAAACAAAAGCTTTGGTATTTATACCCATAAGGATGGACAAAGGCAAGAATACTTTATAAGAAAGTATAAAAAGGGCATAGGTGAAAATGAAGTAAAATTTGAACATGCATTAATAAGCTGTGCTAAAGAAAATGGACTGGATATTGCGGCGGGACTGATACCTACTAAAGATGGAAGCACTTATGTGAAACTCTTGGAAGAAAATGGCGGTAAGAGTATAGAAAGGTTTTTTGCCATTTATGAATATCTGTCAGGTGAAGACAAGTATACATGGGATACCCCCAATCTAAATGATGAAGAATATGCAAGTGCAGCTGAGGTTCTAGCAGTTTTGCATGATGCTACCAAGAATTTTGATCCCCGGGGACTAGAAAGAGCCGAGCCTAAAATAATGGATTTTATCCCAACCCTGCCTAAAACTTACAGACAATTTGCGCAAATGGAATTGCACAATAAATTTCATGATTATTATAAAAAGAATCTAGACGAGATTTTAGAAGAGATCGATAGGGTTATGACCTTAATCCCTGCAGAAGATGCAGCAAAACTGCCAATGAACCCTATTCACTGCGATATACATCCAGGCAATCTTAAATACCAGGACAATAAAGCCGTTGGTATATTCGACTTTGACTGGGCCAAGATTGATTTAAGATTGTTTGATGTCTGTGAAGCCCTGGTTTACTTCTGCAGTTCCTGGGATGAAGAAACTGATGGGCGTTTATTGTTAAGCAAATGCTCTATATTTTTAAAGGCTTATCAGGATAAATTAAAAGAATTAAATGGATTAGAACCGTTAAATGAACTTGAGTTGAAGTACTTGCCTGATATGCTTTCAATAGTCAATGTATATCTGATTAACTGGGCAGTTACTGCCTATTATGGTGATCCAGAAAACCTTAATGTATTTGAGTATAGAGTGTACCTGAGTCACCATATCAAGCTTTTGAGATATATTAAACGACATCTGGCGGATATCACAGAAATGGTTAAAACCATTTAAATAATTTAATAGAAAAAGGGGGAAGAGTATGAGAACTCAAATTGATGCCAAGAGGATGCTTGAACAGCATGAGCTTGGCCACGCAAAAAAAGGTCTTTTCTGGGGAATTATTTCTGGTGCAACTTGGGGACTTGATGGTGTAATCTGGGGAATGGCCTTCATGTTTTTACCGTTTGCAATTGAATCTGATGTCTTGAAAGTTATTATTGCTGTTTCAGTTGCTTCGGCTGCAATGCATGATGGATTTGCTGCCTTCTGGCTGTTCTGGTACAACCTGTTTACAGGAAGATGGAAGGAATATATGAGAACACTTCGTACCAGACCTGGAAAGATTGTTTGTCTAGCAGCACTCTTTGGCGGCCCAATAGCCATGACCGGTTATTCGGCAGGTATCATGCTGGCAGGTGCTTCATATGCCCTGGCAATCACCGCCATGTATCCGGCCGTAGGTGCTATTGCTGCAGTATTTATTTTGAAAGAGAAGATTGTTCCGCGTGTATATGTTGGTATAGCAATGTGTATTCTTGGAGCAATCATTGTAAACTGGGTGCCTCCTGAAGGAGATGCTTATCCATTGTTCTATCTTGGAATGGGCTTATCCCTGCTTGCTACCCTGGGTTGGGGTATTGAAGGTGTGTTATCAACTTATGGAATGGACATGGCAGATCCTGATATAGCCATTGGTATCCGCCAGGCTACTTCCTTTGTGGTATACTTTGTTCTTATTTTACCAGTCCTTGCTGGAACAATATTATTCTTTGAAGCATTTACAACAAACGCATGGAAGTTTATGGCTTTGGCAGGTTTCTTGGGTGCAGTATCCTATCTGGCCTGGTATAGAGCACTTAATATGACAGGTGTTGGTCGTGCCATGGCCTTTAATGTGACCTATGCCCTGTGGGCAATTGTATTTGGTTACTTCTTAACTGACATAGTAATAACTACTAACCTGGTTGTAGGAGCTCTTGTAATTACAACTGGTACTATCCTTGTATTAGCTAACCCAAAAGAACTATTAAACCTAAGAAAAGTTTAAAACAAGCATTTCTTTAAGTCTAAATTGACTTAAAGACAACAAGTCGATTTTGGTTTAATGGATTATTAATTAGAGTAAATTGACGAGATGTTTAATAAAATTAGAAGGAGTGTGAGATGATGGGTCAGAAACTTCCATTGAGATACAGAATATTGCATTTTCTGTCAGATAGCAAGAGCCATTCAGTAGATGAAATTATGGAAGCTCTCAAGGAAGAATATGGTGGTGAAGGTCAGTTTAATAAAAACTTGGTTGGCACCCACCTTCAATCACTAAAAGCAGTAGGCATGCTGGAGCATTCCGAGGTTTTCTTTGATGAGGCAGGAGAGCTGGTGTTAAAATTTAAGATTACTGAATATGGCTTTAGCAGACTCGAATACTTGCCTTCTGGTTGGAAACCGCTGTCCAAATCTGTAAGCAGCTAAACCAAAATAGCAATTCTATAAACTATGCAAAAAGATCAGAAGCTTTCTGGTCTTTTTGCAAGTTACAAGTTATTTTTTAATATTTTGCATTTTTTGTAATATCAGAATTATGGCATCAAATTTGCTAGAATAATAAATAAGGACAAAATAAACATGAAAGGAAGGCTGCTAATTATGCAATTTGCAAAGCTTTTGACTCAAGAACAAGTGGAAAGGGTTCAT
>JAGXSK010000323.1 GCA_018333845.1 Clostridia bacterium
CGGCGTGTGGTGTCGAGTTCAACTTTCTCCACGCTCCACGGCTCCTGCAAACCCAGTGCACTGGTGAACAGCGCTTCTATGCACACACCCATCTTGCAATCCTCCTCAGCCACAAAGAACACCGCCCCGTGGATTTGTGGACAACTCGGCCTGCCGAGTTGCCCACAAGCCCCACCGGGCTCTACTATGATGGATTCTCGCAGTCAAATTCCACACGGAATGACGAAGGGCCTTCACTCACCCGGCAGGCATCACCGAGCCGGGTGATTGAGCGTCAGGTCGTGTGGGGCGAAGTCGCCTACTGTGTCTGGCTGCCAGCCAAAGACTCGGTGGTGCGCGCCCGAGCGGTGGATCCGGCCTCTTCTGGAAAGCGTGCGCCCGAGCGTGGAACAGATCCTGCACAGCACGGCGGCGGCCCAGTTGCTGGATGCGCTGGAGGACATCCTGCTGCTTGTGCGACTATGTGCGCACACGATTTGCGGGATGCTTGGGGCGCGCTCGGGGCTTAAACTAGGGCACCTTTGGGGCGAAAGGGGCTGATAATTGCCCCAATATTGCCCCAATATTGCCGATCAGCAACACTAGAAAAATGTGCCAACCTGTCGATTGGGTGGCGCGGCTGGCGGGGATCGAACCCACGACCCTCGGCTTCGGAGGCCGATACTCTATCCACTGAGCTACAGCCGCGCAGAGCCTTGCATTCTAGCACCCAGCGGTGGTGCTTGGCTGGAAACCGCGCGCCGCGTGTGCTAGAATAAGCCTAGTGGCCCGGTAGCTCAGTTGGTAGAGCAGCGGACTGAAAATCCGCGTGTCGGCAGTTCGATTCTGCCCCAGGCCACCACCAAAAAATCCCCAGCCCTTCGGCTGGGTTTTTTTTGCTCGCTTGTCGCCCATTGCGACCGAGCTGGGCAGCCAGCGCGGTCTTCATTGCTTAGCTCAAGCTCAACCGCAGATCCCTTACAAGCTCACTCCAGCGCCGCCCCTCGGCTGCGATGAAAGATTCAAATTCGGCCGCTGTGCTGCCGACCCACTCGAGGCCTTGCGTGGCCAGCACCTGCCGCGCGGCTGGATGGCCCAAGGCCTCCATCAGGGCCGTATGCAAGACCTGCTGTCGCGGCACGCCGATGCGCGCAGGTGCCAGGGCGCCGATCCAAGTGGATACATCAAAGTCGGCCACACCGGCTTCGATCAGGGTCGGGATATCGGGTGCCACCGAATAGCGCCGCGCCGACGTGACCGCCAGCGCCTTGACGCGCCCGCTTTTGACATGCGGGCCGATGGCCACCCAACTGCCCATGAACATCTGCACTTCATTGTTCATTACAGCCTGCAAGGCCGCCACACCGCCGCGGTAGGGGATGTGCACGATGTGTGTGCGCGTGCGCGTTTTGAACAGCTCGGCGGCCAGGTGGTTGAGCGTACCCATGCCAGCCGAGGACACGTTCAGCGCGCCCGGCCGCCTGCGGGCTAGGGCGATGAATTCGGCGACGTTGTTGACCGGCAGGCTGGCCGGCACGGCGAACACCAGCGGGAAGCTCACGAGGTGCGAGATTGGCGTGAAGTCGTGGTGCGTGTACGGTAGCTGAGGAAAAACCAGCGGGTTGGTGGCGTGCGAATCAAACACCAGCATCAACTGGTTTGGGTCACCGGCCGCACGGGCTACCGACGCGGCGGCGATCGAGCCCGAGGCGCCGGGGCGGTTTTCGACCACCACCGTTTGCTGGAGCGTGCGCGGCAGGTGCTCGGCGATCAAGCGCCCAAGCAGGTCGACCGAGCCGCCAGGCGGCACCGGCACCACCAAGTTCAGCAGCGGATTGTTGCTGCCCTGCGCCAGCGTGGGCAGGGGCAGTGATGCGGTGATACCCAGCGCGCCGAGGCGAGCCAGCCATTGTCTGCGGTTCATAAGTGCTCCTTGGTAGCCTTGAGTGAGGCAGATTGGACGGCATGGGCACTCAAGTTGCGTCCAGCTTAGCCGGCTGGCATGACAGAGTCATGTCCAGCGCATGAAAACAGTGTGAATCCGCTGTGTCTCGACGAGGCCGGTGGGCGGGCTGGTGCCATGCGGGGTCTGATGCCGCAGGATGGCCCACGGGCTGAACGGGCATCGGGTTTGAATGGGGTGGCTGGTCGGGGTGAGAGGATTCGAACCTCCGGCCTCTACGTCCCGAACGGGTAATCAGGGTCCCAAACCAAGCTCCAAGTCTGGTGCGCACCATTGTAAATCAAAAGCTTGCGCTTGTCTTCGCTAAGGTTCGCGTAGCTTGGTGTGGTGTTACAAACTCAATCTCTGCCACTAATTTGCCACTGACGACTACCAAGTCTGTGTCACTGCCGCCGCCTCGTGGCTTTCACTGTGGGCGCCACTTGCACATCTGAGTCGTGGCGTTCATAACCAGCCTACCGGTGTCTGCTCTGTCACCTGCCGTCTGAACCCAGGCAAATGATAATTGCAAATGCGTTATAAGGCATGCAAAAGAGCAATATTGACCGTTCGCTTGATATCATGCAGTCGCACACCCCCTGAAAAGACGCGTTCTTTTTGGCAAGGTGGTTTGCGAATTTGGCCAGGGTTTTGGTGGGCCCGATGCCCACGCAGACGGGCAGCCCCACCCACTGGGCAATTCGCAGCCGGATTTGCTGGCCATAAGCCACCAGGTCGCCCTGGCTGATGCCGGTCATGCCCTCTAGGCTCAGGAACGACTCGTCGATGCTGTAGACATCAAGCTCAGGAGTGAAGTCGCGCAGGACGTCTACCACCTTGTTGCTCATCGAGGCATAGAGCTCGTAGTTCGACGAAAGCGCAATGATGCGGTGCTGCTGAGCCAGGTCGCGCAGCTTGAACCAGGGGGCGCCCATGGGCACACCAATGGCCTTGGCCTCCTTGCTCCTGGCCACCACACAGCCATCGTTGTTGCTTAAAACGACAACCGGTCGGTTGCGTAGCTTGGGCTCCCACAGCTGCTCGCACGAAGCATAGAAATTGTTGACGTCGACCAGCGCGAACACGACCGGGCCCCTGCTCAGAAGGGCACTTTGCCGAACTTGCCCACCACGACACCCCAGACCTCAAGCTCCATCTAGGCGTTGGCGTAAAGTGTTGATGTCTACCTCTTAGGCTCCTGATTTGCCCTATGCGACTCCTCGTTTCATAGGGCATTTTTCTTCCGGAGATTTTTTCAGCATACGTGCGGCCTCGGGCAGTCGCTAGGCGGCCAATGAGGTCTGTACGCCCGGCAAGGAACTAGGGTGGGCTCTGCATCCGAGGGGCTCTTGCTGAAAGCCGCGGCGCCCGGGTCTTAGCTTGACCATGAAAAACGCCTCCGTAGCCAGCAAGCTGCGCAGGCGTCGCCATCAAGCCCGTCCAGAACGTCAGCACTCTAAGCCAACGGCTAGCCTTGCGTTCAGGGAGCTTTTTTGTGTGCATTGAGCCCTGCCACGGGCCGCAAAACATGCATTATTTGTCATATGTTTTTGAAGTCGCTCCCCGTTAACTGAGCAACTTTGCTTGCTTTTCTATGAGTTATTTGTTATACTTCGAGCACCCGAAGCCCCGTGGTATCACTGGTGTTTAACTGGAACTTACGGCCGGAAGCAATGTGTCTGCCCTGCTGAATTGATGACACATGTGCTATTGAGCCAGTGCCTGACCGCCACTTTGAAAGATAACAAATGCAGCACTTATCAAACCTGTCCGACCTGGGCCAAGAAGTGGCCCGGTTGCGCCGTGACAAAGGCCTGACCCAAAAAGAGCTTGGTGCCTTGTGTGGCCTGGCTCAGTCGACGCTGGCCCGGTTCGAAAAGGGCAATGTCTCGGAATTTGGTTCCAGGAAGCTGCTTCGCCTCCTGGAAGTTCTGGGCTATGGCTTGGCCGTCAGTGCGGCCAAGCCGCGATTCACGCTCGACGACGCTCTGGCCCAGCGCCGGCTGGAGGGCTCAGAGGTGGCCCGTAGCGGCACAGCCGCCCCCGCAGCAAGCCGCCCGTGAAGCTCACTGTCTTCGTGCACGACGAGCCTGTGGCCACGCTGGAGTCCACAGACAACTTCGAGCACGTGCTCACCTACCACCCCGGTGTTGCCGAGGAGCAGTTCATCTCCCTGCTCATGCCCGTGCGCACCAAGTCCTACGTCTACCCGGAGCTCCATCCGCTGTTCAGGATGAACCTGCCTGAGGGCTACCTGCTCTCCGTGCTGCAGGAGCAATTTGGCCCTAACGTAGGGGCATCCCCTTTGAACCTTCTTTCGGTTGTCGGCCGTAATCCCATAGGGCGGGTCAAGCTGGCGCCGCCTGGCGCCGACCCCCGGGCCGAGCCCTTGGCGTTCGAGCTGGGCGACGTCCTGAGGGGCGACAACTCCGAGGCGGCCTTTGAGCGCCTGGTGCGCCGCTTTGCAGCCTCCGGTGTCTCGGGCGTGGTGCCCAAGTTCCTGGCCCCCAATACCGCGGCGTTTCTGAAGGACTACAACAAAGCCACGCTGCCCACAGACAAGTACATCATCAAGGGAACCACCTCTCGCCTGCCTGGTGTGGCGCTCAACGAGCACTTTTGCATGCAGGTGGCCCATCGCGCGTTCGGCCACGCGGCCCGGACGGAGGTCTCGCAGGACGGGCAAGCCCTGGCGGTACATCGCTTTGACTATGCCGAGGACGGAATCACGCGGCTCGGCATGGAGGATTTGTGCAGCTTGCTGGCGCTGCGCCCCG
>JAGXSK010000324.1 GCA_018333845.1 Clostridia bacterium
TCTTCCAAACCATCACAACAAAGCAACACAGTAAGGACAGGGAGAACTGTCGGCTATCCTGATACAGATGGAGCCATTAGTGAGAATACTCAGCTTACAAGGGTTGGCCAGAGGGCAGATGTGGTTATTGGAACCAGGGATTTTGACACCAGGGAGATTGTCATTGACCTCTTAAGAGGACAACTGGCTGGCAGCAGTGAGGTGGTGGTGAGCATCCCTGCATCTGTTATAGCAAACAGTGGGGCAAGGGATATTACTGTAATTGGCAGGGATTTTACAATGAAGTTTAATCCAGGTGTCTTTAATAATTCTGCTGTCAACAGCAATAGAAGCAGGGCAGATGCCGGTGTGCGCTTTAGAATAGCTCCTGTTAATGAAAGCCTTAATATACCAGGGGGTAATAATCTATCTCCAGCCTATATATTAGAAGCTTCTATATATATAGGGAAGGAAAATATTAAAGTAGATTACCTTCGTTCCTTTATCAACTTCAGCATGGATTTTGACAAGGCAAAGGCAGATATGAGACGACTGAATAACCTTAAGCTCCACAGATATGATGATTATAAGGGTGTGTGGACACCAGTTGAGCACACCATCTATGAACCAGGCTCAAGTATAATCACGGGGGTTAAAGACAGGTTGGGTAGATATGTTATTATAGGGAGCAGGAGGTAGGGTGGATGAAAAGATTATTAATGCTAATAATCCTAGCAGTACTGCTCATGTTCTTCAGTTCTGCTGCATGGGCACAGCTTTACTCCAATGTAAGGCAGGGCACAGTGGAAGGATACCTGCTGGACAGGGGCAGCGATTTTGTTTTACTTGAAGAATACAACGGGACCCTGTACAAGCTCCCTGTTGGTGAAAAAGCCCAGTTTTTAATTGACAGCAGGCCTGTGCTTCTGGCTGATTTTCTCCCGGGCATGGAGGTTTATGTCCGGATTAGGGACGGTAAAATACAATTTCTTGAAGGGTATTCTGCTGTAAACCTGGGCTATATTGCTCCGGGCAGTAAGGTTCGAACCGGCATTGTTGCCAGAATAGACAGGGACAAGCTCCAGGTCAGCCTGGCAACAGGGGATCAGGAAACATACTTTGCATCTCCTGTAACCCTGGTGCAGAAAAAGGGTGTCAGGGTGCCTCTGGATGTCCTTTATGTGGGTGATAGGATCAAGCTTTATTTTGATGAGGCAGAAAGCCGGGTTGCCAGCAGAATAGTAATTGAAGGGGATTCTATTCGTATCAAGAATATTTACAAGGGCACATTAAATTCTTCCAACAGGTTTTCCAACTCCATTTCCCTGGAGGATGTCCAGGTATTTAGAAATGGCAGCTGGCAGAGGCACAGCAGCTACATGAGCCTCCCTTATAGTGTGGATATTCCCTTGTATATTGGCGGTTTTAAAATTCCAATTACCAACTTAAGCTTCTACAATGGCACCACTGTGTACATGGTGACCAGGGACTTTTTTAATACAGAACGAATTGACAGGATGCTCTTGAAAAACAGGCATGAGGCCTTTTACAATGGCAAGATCCAGGATATTAATTGGTATACCCAGGCCTTTGAGCTGGGTAATAATAAAAACTTTAATTTTAGTGACAGCACCATTGTTGTAAAAAATGAGAGGATAGTTGACATGTACTCTTTATCCTCCCAGGCTGATGCCTTTGTAATTAGTGATGGTTTTGGCGATAGCAGACTTGCCAGTCTGGTTTATATCCTCAATGAGGATATAAACAACTCCAATATGGGCAGCCACCACTTGTATGCGGGCAGGCTTGACATGGTTGTTGAAGACCTGGTGAGGATTAATGATTTCTTTGTACTGAACAAGAACCAGTGGGAAGGCTTTGACCAGGAGAAGGAGCTTTTTTATGACAATGACACCTCCCTTTACAACATGGAAACCAGGGAGTTTATCAGTCCAGTTGAATTTTACTCCAGACCCTATAGCGGAAATGCAGATAAAGCTAAGAACTGGTATGCCTATATTTATACTGATGGTGACAGGATAGCCTCCATAGGCATAATGAAAAACCTTGACTCACTCTTGCGCCAAAGGGTTACTGCTGGAATTATTGAAACAATTGCTGACGATTACCATGTGGGCTGGACAATACTTCTAAGAAACGCCAGTGACTGGAGCAATCGACATGAAAGCTGGGTTCCCAAGAATACTTCTGTCAGGGTGAACCTGGAAGAGAGCCTGGTGATAAAAAATGGAAAAGTAATTGCACCTGAGGATCTGAGAACTGGGGACAGGTTGTATATGGTTAGAGATGATTTCAGGGGCCGGGTGGTAATAGTCAAGTAAAGCTGCTTAAACTCAAGTGTTTCCACAGCAATATACCTTGCATGGGATATGCTGCTGTATTCTGGAACTGGATTTTAAATCCTTTATTCTTAAAAACTGGGGGTCGCCGCATGTTTTATCTAAAGTGTATTCGTTTTATGACAATATTATTGGTTTTAGCTGCTGCTGCAGGAGTTGGTCTGGCAGCACCTCCTGATTATTTGGGCGGGGTATATAACGAATATGAATATGAGGAATGGGTCTTCATAAGCGGCGAACCTATCAAGTTCATAGGCACTGTTACCGTTACTGAACCTGAAAGGGGGACCCGCACGTCACTTACAAATACCTATCGTTTCACATTAAGGCCAGAGGACATCTCAATACAAGGCAAAATTGACAGGACCATGTCCTATATAACCACCTTTACCGACAGGCCTGACAAGGGTCAAACCCTGGGCCAGACAAGGGTATCCAGTTACAGAGAAACTATAGAACTAAAGGGTGACAAATATGTTCTGGCCGACTTTTTCTTTTCCAAGTCAGATGTGATAGATAACAGGCCTGCCTCAACTTACTATTCAGGTAATATTACAGGCAAGAAAGTATATAACATCAATAATAATCAAGGCAGGGTAACCATTGATATGTCCGGCGGCAATGTTGGCTATGAGAACTTTTGGGGCAAGACTGAAACCCAGGTAATAGATTACGTTATTAACACCCAAAGGCAGGTCCTTGTAAAGGGCGAGGAAGATGAAGAGGATACCATGAAGGATGCAGCCTGGGGAGGCTCCTACAGGGTACAGGCATCAGACAGTACACATAAGAATTTAATTTATACTGAAAGTGCTCCAAATCTGATCAGCTTTGATGGAGGACACATTAGGATAACCAACAGGGAAATGGTTTCAATGTATGAGTATAATATGCCTCGAATGGATAATGGCATACCCCATGCCAGCGGGCGAGACAGGGGAATGCTGCAGCTGTCCAAGAAATTTGTACCCAAACTGGAAAGCCTCATTGTGCCCAAATTTAGGGACGTTGGAGGTCACTGGTCTGAGGATAATATACGCCGAATGTATTCTTTAGATGTTTTTGATAATGTAGACCAGTATTTTCTGCCAGATGTGCCAATGACAAGGGTAGAGTTTACAAAGGGGATAATCAGGGCATGCAGCATCAAGGTTCAGCCTAATGCCGCAGTAGAAGAAAGACCAACGCGGAGAACAAGACACGCCGAGCCTGAGGATGACCTGTCCCCCTTCAAAGACGTGAGCTCTACTGATCCAGATTTCAATTATGTAATGGCTGCCCTTGAAAGGGGAATCATCAAGGGTGTATCCAACATTGAATTTGGACCCAACAATCCCCTAACACGTGCCCAAGCTGTGACCATTCTAGTCAGGGCCCTGGGCTTTGAGAGTAAAGCACCAACCCCTGGCTTCAGGACCCAGTTCAGTGACGATGCCAGGATACCAAATTGGGCCATGGATAGTGTTTATGTTGCACGAGAGATAGGCCTGGTTCACGGTGATGAGGCAAATAACTTTAATCCCAGTCAGGTTATGACACGTGCAGAGGCTGCAGCAATGCTTACAAGATTTCTGGAGTTTTTGGAAAAAGATCTGCAAAGGGATTACAGGGAAAATATCATACTCTTTAATTAGTGCTTGATTAAGATTAAGGGCAGCTAATCTCTTAATGCTGGAAATATTTTGCCTAGTAAGGGACTATGCCATGGGGACGGTTCCATCGTCTTCCCTTTGGACCTTCGTTGCACTACGGTGACGCTCGAACCGTCCCCATGACTCCGCTAATTGCTAAATTTCGCTGTAGTACTAGTTGCCCATAAGTATGTTCTGGCGGATAATTAATCTCTAAACTAGAATAATTTTTTTTGCAGCCCTGGTTGCAGTCTAAACCGGGGCTTTCGTATGGATTGTCAATTTGTATCTGTGCCTGAATTATATGGACACCTGGCCTAACTTTATGTAAAATAAAGGAAAGGCATCTGAAAAGGAGTGTACCGGGGTGAAGGTTTTAACTCAAAAAGATAAAAAGAAATTAAAGAGTTATTTTAAAAATAGAAGTGATGTTGTATTGGCTATACTATTTGGTTCCCATGGTACTGAGTTTCAAAGAAATGATAGCGATATAGATTTTGCCATCCTCTTTGACAATAAAATAAGTATGATGGAGGAAATGAAAATATTAGATGAATTAAGCGGCATATTAAGCTTTGAAAACATAGATTTATTAAACCTTAATAAAGCATCAGTCATCATGAAATTTGAAGCATTAAGCGGGCAAATTATATATGAAAGAGATTTTGATGAAACATCTGATTTTATGGAAAAAGTATTTAAAACTTATGGAGATATTACTTATATGATAAATGAATTCAATACAGATGTACTTAATAGGGGGATTAATGCAGATGAATATTGATATTGATGTGAACAAAATAAGTAAAAAAATCACCCTGATTATTGAAAATCTCGATAAATTAAGAATATTAAAACAGATTCCAGAACATGAGTTTTATAATGATTTTAGGAATGTTGAATCTGCAAAGCATCTACTGCAAACAGTTATTGAAGCAATGCATGATGTTGCCAATCATATAGTATCTCGAGGTAGACTTGGCAGGCCTGAAAGTTATGGTGAAACCTTTCGTATTTTGGAACAAAAAGGTTTTATATCCACTGAGAATGCAAATATATATTCAACTATGGTAAAGTTTAGAAATAGAGTAGTACATTTGTATCATGATGTTGATGACCATGAAATCTATAAAATTTTACAGAATAACTTAAGAGATATTGCTGGATTTTTAGAAGAAATACGGCTTATGGTAAATAATCAAAACAAATAGCTTTGAGGCTTAT
>JAGXSK010000325.1 GCA_018333845.1 Clostridia bacterium
GGAAAACAGCCATGTAAAACATGGATACAATTAAAGTGAGGATATACATGCCCCTGCCGTATCTATAGAAAACGAATTCAGGCAGGGTTGAGCAGTTTGGGGCAAGGTATCTTAACCTTGGACCAAAAATGGCAAAGGCAACAACTACAAGGGCCTGGGCTACGGCATAGCCCATGAATGCTGTCAATCCTCCCCAGGTTCCGGCTTCTGCAGGAGCAAAAAGAATCCATGCCCCCATGATTGAAGCAAATATTGTTGCAACAGCAGGGCCTGTGCTCAAGGTATGTCTGGCGGTTATAAAACCATCCAGGGTATTAAAGGTGTTCCTGGTGCAATAGATGTAGAGAACAGCTGCCAGCATGAAAAACATTACAGAAAAAACAATCCAAAAAGTCATTTCTTTTTCCCTCTTTTCCAAGTTGTAATTATATTAAAAATATGCAAGCGAAATATCAACCTAATAAAATAAAAAGCGTCCCAGCAGCATAGCCAAGACGCATAAAAAATCAATCTGTCCACACTATTCCTCCGCTGGTATTAACCATCTCAGGTTCAAAGGGTCTGCAGGTTTCGCCTGCATTCTCAGTCTCCGATAAAGAAACTCCCCTTAGTGCAATTTATTAAGTTTTATTTTTACCTACATGCTTTTAATGAATTAATTATAGTCTATATAGCATGGTTTTTGCAAATGATTTCTTAAAACAATAATTCTTATAATAATTTTCTAAAAAACTTCGTTTATTTTTCATACACAAGTTATGGACTAAAACATATAATAATAGTTAAGTCAATTGGTAAAACAGGCAGCTTATGTATATACTTATGTATATAATAGGGGAAGTATAGAGGTAAGGTGCATTATGATACTTTATGACAAGAAGGTGATTAGGAAGATATGAGCGATTTTCATTTGCGGGATTATGAGGAGGTAATGAGTGAGCTAAATACTCAGACTAAAGGGTTAAGCTCCAGTGATGTAGAAGCAAGAAAGAAAAAATATGGTGATAATGTACTCCCAAGTGAGCCTCCTCCATCAATTCTGGAAATATTTATCAGGCAGTTTAAGAGTCCATTAATATATATCCTCCTAGTTGCAGGTATAGTATCCATTGTACTTAAAGAATACATTGATGCCGGATTTATTATTCTTGTTCTGCTTCTCAATTCTGTCATTGGGACTTTTCAAGAGTATAATGCTGCAAAAAGTGCGGCTGCCTTACAGAAAATAGTGCCCCATAAAGCCCAGGTCATAAGAGAGGGAAGGAAAACCGAAATAGATGTTAAGGATATTGTTCCTGGGGACATAGTAGTCCTGGAAGCGGGATTTATGGTTCCTGCTGACATGCGCATCATCAAGGCAAACAGCCTTGAAATAGATGAATCCCTTTTAACTGGCGAGTCAGTTCCTGTGAACAAAAAAACTGAGAAGCTCCAGGGTGAAAATATTTCTCTTGGGGACAGGATTAATACTGCCTTTGCAAGCACAGTAGTGTCAAGGGGTTCTGGTTTAGGTGTAGTTACAGATATTGGCTTAAAGACAGAAATAGGAAAAATTGCAGAGGTTATTGCAGGACCAACCCAGGCCAAGGCACCCCTTGTCCACAGGATGGAAATATTTTCAAGAAACATTGCCATTGTTGTTCTTGGCGCTTCTGCACTTCTGGCAGTACTTGCATTCATGAGGGGTATTGAGGCCCAGGAGGTCTTTTTCATGGCAGTTGCCCTTGCTGTATCAGCCATTCCAGAGGGTTTGCCAGTTGGTATAACCATAGCCCTTTCAGTAGGCATGCGGAGAATGGCAGAGCGTAACGTTATTGTTAGAAAGCTGGTTGCTGTGGAGGGCTTAGGCAGCTGTACGGTTATTGCCAGTGACAAGACGGGGACCCTGACCCATAATGAATTAACGGCAAAGCTAATCAGCCTGCCAGATGGCAAAAGCATTGAGGTAAGTGGGGAGGGATATAATCCTGAAGGAGAAGTAAAAATATCAAATGACATAGAAAAGCAAAGGATTGTGCGTTTTGTAGAAGCTGTTGTTTTATGTAATGAAGCCACCCTATATCAAAAAGGTGATGCCTGGTATCACCAGGGGGATTCAGTAGACGTTGCCTTTCTTGTCCTTGGTGCTAAAATGAATATTTTCCAGGATGAATTATTAAAGGAAAACCCCCAGATTGGTGTAATACCCTTTGATGCCCAAACCAGATTTGCAGCCACCTTCCACCAGAGGAAAGACCAAATGCGGGTGGCAGCCAAGGGTGCTTTTGAAGCCATTGGCCCCATGTGTACCAAAATGCTTACAGAAGAAGGCATTGTAGATTTTGATGCTGGGGCTATAGAAAAGAAGGTAGTTGACCTCTCAAATCAGGGCTATCGCGTTCTGGCTGTTGCAGAGGGAAGCTTAAGGGAAACAAAAGAAAAGTATTCTCAAGAAGACCTTAAAGAGCTTACCTTTTTAGGATTAATAGGAATGATTGATCCCTTGAGGGTAGAGGCAATAGAAGCAGTTGAAAAAAGCATTAGGGCAGGGGTTAAAGTTAACATGGTCACTGGGGACCATCCTTTAACAGCCTTTGCCATTGCAAGGGAGCTGGGAATAGCAAGCTCTCTAGATCAGGTTATTACAGGCAGTGAGCTGGCAAGGTGCTGCGAGGAATTTGAAGAGGATAAATTTGCAGAACTAATAAGCTCTAAGACTGTTTTTGCCAGGGTCGAGCCAATGCAAAAGCAGGCTATAGTTAATGGTCTCATGAAGAAGGGTCATTTTGTGGCTGTTACCGGGGACGGAGTAAATGATGCACCTGCTTTAAAGCAGGCAAATATTGGCATTGCAATGGGTACAGGAACTGATGCTGCAAAGGAGACTGCTGATATAGTATTGACAGATGACAATTTTGTGTCAATAGTGGCAGGAATTGAAGAAGGCAGGGTTGCCTATGATAATATCCGCAAGGTAATATACTTGTTAGTTTCTACCGGATTTGCAGAAATAGTATTATTTACCCTGGCAGTTGTACTGGGATATCCAATACCTTTACTGGCCGTTCAAATTCTTTGGCTGAACATGGTTACCAATGGAGTACAGCATGTGGCACTAGCCTTCGAGCCCAACGAGGGTGATGTTATGAAGAGAAAACCAAGACCTCCCCAGGAGGGGGTTTTCAACCCCTTGATGATCAGGCAGGTGGTTGTTTCAGGCTTGTACATGGGTGTTGTTGCCTTTTCCTTATGGGCATATCTGGTAGGCACCCTGGGCTGGAGTGAGTTTGCAGCAAGAAACAGCATCCTGCTGCTCATGGTTTTCTTTGAAAACTTTCATGTTTTAAACTGCCGTTCTGAACGAAAATCCATCTTTAGAATACCCTTTTTCAGCAACAAACTGCTTTTAATAGCAATACTTTTAGCCCAGGCTATCCACCTGGCAAGCATGCAGATACCATTTATGCAGATGGTGCTAAGTGTTGAACCAATAACCTTTACACAATGGATGCAAACCCTGGTGTTAGGCATTACAATTCTGGTTTGCATGGAAGTGTTTAAGCTGATTAATAAACGCATATCCAGCAGTTAAAAAGAGAAATCATATTTTATTAAAATTATAAAGCTATACTGGAGGGATTGACCATATGAGTCAGATAATGTTGGAGAATATTGATGTTATTGAAGAAATTTCTAAAATCGTTTCTAATGAAACTGGATATAATATTATAATTTGTGGAGAGGGCGGCAAGATAATTGAAGCTACCATCAAGGAACGTATTGGTAGAATACATGGTGGAGGAGAAAAGATTGTTTCAGGAGTGATAGATGAGGCACTTATTACAGCTGAACAGGAAGAAAGGGATAGAGAAGTAGGCTTAGACACAAGGAAAGGATACAATTGTCCCATTGAGGTTGAAGGAAAAAGAATTGGAAGCGTTGGTATTGCTGGAGATCCTGAGATAGTTAAACC
>JAGXSK010000326.1 GCA_018333845.1 Clostridia bacterium
GGGGTGTCTGTGCGGCTAATGAGCCTACCATTATGGACCACTCCCTGTCAAGGGTAAAGTGAACGGGCTAACCTTAGTCTGTAAAAGTGATTATTCACTTTTCAAAGAACAAAATTCTAACTGGAAATTCTAAAGTTTAGGTTTACAAAACATATTATACGAGGAGGAAGATTAATGAAAAAAGTTTTATTAATTCTTTTAGTTCTGACATTGGGCTTAGCTTTGGCAGCAGGTTGTGGGGGGAGCGGTTCAAAACCAGCGGATACTAGCGGTCAAACACAAGATAAACCACAAGAAAAACCCAAAATCATAGTTGGGTCAAAAAACTTTACCGAACAGCTGCTGGTTGGCTACATGATAGGGGCGTTAATGGAAGATGCAGGCTATCCTGTAGACTATAAGCTGCGTCTGGGTGGTACAGGTTTAGTACATGAATCTCTTGTTAATGGAGACATAAATGTTTATGTTGAATATACTGGCACTGGATTGATTGCTATTCTGCAGCAGGAGGTTATGACAGACCCAGATGCAGTTTATGCAAAGGTCAAAGAGATGTATCAGTCAGAATTTGGACTGGTCTGGCTTGAGCCCTGGGGATTTAACAACACCTATACAATAACCATGCGTCAGGATGAGGCACAGGAGCTGGGTGTGACAAAAATTTCAGACCTTAAGGGTATAGCAGAAAATCTAGTGATAGGTGCAACCCAGGAGTTCATACCGCGCAGCGATGGCCTTGCAGGCCTGCAGGAAAAGTACGGGTTTAAGTTCAAAAGTGCCCTTGGAATGGATTCAGGTTTAATGTATCAGGCACTACAGGAAAAGAAGGTAAATGTTATTTCAGGCTTTGCAACTGATGGCCGAATCCCAGCCTTTGGTTTTATTAACCTGGAGGATGATCTTAATTATTTCCCACCTTATTATGCTGCTCCTGTAGTAAGGGCAGACCTCCTGGAAAAGGATCCAGAAGTAGCTAACGTCCTTAACAAGCTGGCAGGTAAATTAGATGACACTACTATGGCAAATTTAAACTATGAAGTGGATGGAAACAAGAAAGATCCAGAGGATGTGGCAAAACAGTTCCTTAAAGAAAAAGGTCTTATTAACTAATGTGAATGATTAACTGATGTGAATGAAATAAAGGATGGAATAGCTAGCCAGGGCTAGCTATTCCATCCCTTTCTTAAGGAGAGTGGTGCAATGATATTACTTGACAGCGTTACTAAAAGATTTCCCAATGGGCTTGTGGCAGTTGATAATGTTTCTCTTGAAATAAAAGAAGGAGAATTTGTAGTTTTTATTGGGCCTTCAGGATGTGGTAAGACCACTACCATGAAAATGATCAACAGACTAATAGAACCTACCTCTGGAAAAATCATAGTCAATGGCAAGGATATTAGCAAACAGGACCCCATTCAATTAAGACGGGGCATAGGTTATGTAATACAAGAAATAGGCTTGATGCCCCATATGACTGTTGCTGAAAATATTGCTTTAATACCTAATCTTCAAAAATGGCCAAAAGAGAAGCAAAAGAAAAGGGTCGAGGAATTACTGGAAATGGTAGAGCTTGACGTGGCTGAGACCATAAACAAGTACCCAAGACAGTTAAGTGGTGGGCAAAGGCAGCGGGTAGGTGTAGCCCGGGCCCTGGCAGTTAATCCCCCTATCATGCTCATGGATGAACCCTTTGGAGCATTAGATCCAATTACAAGAGAGCAAATGCAGGATGAGTTTATTAAACTCCAGGAAAAGGTGAAGAAAACAATTGTCTTTGTAACCCACGATATGGATGAAGCATTGAAGTTTGCCAATAGAATAGTCCTCTTGAACAAGGGCAAAATTGTACAATGCGCCTCTCCCCAGGAAATGTTGAGAAATCCGGCCAATAGTTTTGTTCGGGACTTTGTTGGGACTGACCATGCCCTTAGACAGCTTAGTCTTATTAAAATAAAGGATGCCATGAAGACGGATATAAGCACTGTACATCCAAAGGATACTATTGATGATGCAAGGAAGCTCTTTAAACAAGGCTACCGCAGCATTATTGTTGTTGATGAAAATAAAAAGGTTATGGGTTATATAAATAGAGAAGACGCCGAAAAAACAACAGACGATATGTATGTTTCAGATATTATGATTTCTCCCATGGGGACTGTTCATTATGAAAAATCCTTGAAAGAAGCTTTAAACCATATGCTTAGATTTGATTTTGGGTATCTGGCAGTAGTAAATGACCAATCAATGCTGTTGGGCATTATAACTTCCAACTGTTTATACAAAAATGTTGGCGAGGGCTATATGGACAGAGAGGGGGCATAAAAATGCCTACTAAAATAAACAGTCAAGGAGGTGGGGAGTAAATGAATTATATAATGCAAAATCCACAAAGGGTACTAAACTTAACTATAGAGCATTTACAGATAATTATCATCGCAGTCAGTATAGCAGTTATTATAGGAGTACCCATTGGAATTTTCTTAACCCGTGTAAAATTCTTGCAGGGTCCTGTATTTGGCATTGCCGGGGTTTTGTATACCATTCCTGCATTAGCCCTTTTTGCCATAATGATTCCCTTCTTCGGCCTTGGAGTAAAGCCAACAGTAATAGCTCTAATACTATACTCCCAATTAGCAATAATCCGCAATACGGTTACAGGCATTGAAAACATTGATAAAAGCATTATAGAAGCTGCTACAGGCATGGGCATGACAAAAATAGAGCTGTTGTTAAAAATACAGCTGCCCCTGGGGTTGCCTGTTATCATGGCTGGTATCAGAATGGTCACAGTAATGGCAATAGGAATTGCTACAATAGCCAGTTACATTGGTGCTGGGGGACTTGGAGATTTAATATTTCTTGGGATGTTTACTATAGATACCGATATAATCCTGGCTGGCGCTATACCAATTATTATTATGGCTCTTGTGGCCGATAAGGTGCTGGTTATGTTTCAAAAGAGGCTGGGAAAATGGAAAGCCGAACCCAAGAAGACTACTAAGTTGGTTAAGGAGGTATATGATGGTTCAGTACATTCTAAATAACCAGGAAGCATTTTTAACCCTGCTGGGCCAACATCTTAACCTGACTTTCTTATCTGTTGGCCTGGCCATGATATTTTCTATACCCCTTGCAATAATTGGAACAAGGGTGCCCTGTCTGGAAACACCCATAATGGCATTTGGCAACCTGGGACAGACAATTCCAAGTCTAGTTATTCTAGCACTGGCTATTCCCCTGGTTGGAATAGGATTTGCACCATCCTTGCTGGCGTTATTTTTAAGAGCAGTACTGCCTATTTTGCTCAATACCTTTGTGGGTATCAAGGAAGTTGATCCTGCTGTAATAGAAGCTGCACGGGGAATGGGAATGACGGAAAACCAGATTCTCTTTAGAGTTCAATTACCCCTTACTGTTCCAGTTATAGTAGCGGGAATAAAAACAGCTACAGTTCAGTGTGTATCCCTTGCCACCCTTGCAGCCTTTGTTGGCGGAGGAAGCCTGGGGGATTGGATTCAACAGGGTATTATGATGGTAAATCAAACCCTCCTTCTTGCAGGGGCAGTTCCAACTGCTGTCCTGGCTATAATGGCTAATTTTCTAATAGGCGTTATACAGAACATTGTTACTCCAAGGGGATTAAAGGTGTAAAAGTGGGAGGCATCAGTCCATGATTGATGGTAATATTAAAGTGAGTCAATTTATTGATAACATCACTTATAATGATTTACCAGAAA
>JAGXSK010000327.1 GCA_018333845.1 Clostridia bacterium
CCTTATCAATTAAAAGGACTTTTAATTTTGGCTGTTTTTCTACCAGTTCATAACATGTAAAAATTCCAGCAGGTCCAGCTCCAACCACTATAACATCATACTTCTCCATAGCATTACCTCCTACGTGTATTTATGAAAATACCCAAACAATCAAATTATACAGGATTATGTGACAAAAATCAATAGTAAAAATAGTATTTAAATACTTCTTTCCCCATTTCTTTATAGATTCCTTCTGATATTTTTGAAAGTATATAAGAGCATATGGATTTTTGTTATAATATGATTGTAGTATTAAAAACCGGGCAGGGAGGTCTTGCTTTGTACCATTATACTGCAATTATTAATTATTTTGATAAAAATAAGGCACAAAGAACAGTAAGAAAAACTGTGAAAGCAAAAAATATGAAAGACGCAAAAAAAAACTGCAGCAAATAGGTACTATCAAGAGTTTAGTCTTTGTGGATACTCCTGATCTGGCTATTGATAATCAACTGCGATTTTTTGAGGAAGAGTGATGTGACCACCATAATATGTTGAAAATCTTAAGATAACAACAGGAAATACTATACCCGGGTTGCTACTACCGTAAGAACACCTAATTGAGTAAGGGCTATTAACACAGTAGTATCCGACAAGGTTGCAGAGGTGGTACTAATATAGACTAGAGGGTGTTTAGAATGTCAAATAACAAAAAAATTGATTTTGAGTTTGTAATAAATAGCATATCTGAAGGTGTATTCACTGTAGACCATGAGTTTAACGTCACTACCTTTAACTATGCAGCTGAGAATATTACAGGATTTAAAAGAGATGAAGCACTTGGAAAAAAGTGTTATGATATCTTTAAGAGTTCCCACTGTAATTCGGAAAGCTGCCTGCTGCATATGGCAGTATGTAAAGGGGAGAAAGGGTATTCTACAGATGTAGTAATCAATTGTAGGGGGAAGCTAATACCTATAGATATATCTGTCATGCCTCTGTTTTGTGACAAGGGAAACGTAATAGGTGGAGTAGAAATATTTTCTGATCAAAGCAAAATTCTAGGTTTGTACCAACAGCTAACAAAAAGCTATAGTTTTCAAAACATTATAGGAAAAAATAAAAAGATGCAGGAAATTTATGAAATGATTCAAGCAGTAGCCCCTTATCGCTCAAGTGTGCTTATTATCGGTGAAAGTGGCACAGGGAAAGAATTAGTGGCTCGTGCTATTCACTTTTTAAGTGACCGCAGATACAAGCCTTTTGTAAAGGTTAACTGTGCTGCCTTGTCTCCTACACTTTTAGAATCTGAATTCTTTGGTCACGAAAAAGGTGCGTTTACTGGAGCAGCTTTCACGCATCAAGGTCGTTTTGAATTAGCAGAAAATGGAACTATTTTTTTAGATGAAATAGCAGAAATTCCATTATCCTTACAGGCAAAGCTGCTAAGAGTATTACAGGAAGGGGAATTTGAAAGAGTAGGGGGCAAAAAAACCCTAAAACATGATATCCGGGTTATAGCTGCCACCAATAAAGACCTTCTTCATGAAGTTAATGAGGGCAGATTCAGGCAGGACCTTTATTACAGATTAAATGTATTTCCGATTAAACTGCCTTCATTAAATGAAAGAACAGAAGATATACCTTTGTTAATAGAGCACTTTATACAAAAATTTAACTCCTACTTCAAGAAATCCAAAAAGGGTGTTTCACGAGATGCCATGAAGTTTTTGCTGCACTACAGTTTCCCTGGAAATGTACGAGAATTAGAAAATGCAGTAGAATATGCCTTTATTAAGGGCAAAGGTGATTTTATCATGTTTGAAGATTTACCTCCTGATATGATATGGCCAGATAAAAAAGGCAATCCTTTTTCTAAGTTAGAAGACATAGAAAAATATCATATTCAAAGAATACTTAATCAGACCGGCGGAAACAAGCATGATACTGCCAATCTGTTAGGTATTACACGCAAGACCCTTTATAATAAGATAAAAAAGTATAATCTGTAATGGTTGAAAATGAGTAAATATTACAACGTTTGCGGGTAATTTTTACTCGACGGTGAGCTCGAAAATATTTATAGTATCACTTCAAAGCTTTGTACAGCAAGGCTTGAAGTGATACTTTTTTTTGGCAAGTATTTTGCTTTTTAGTATTAGTAAATACATTGGAAGGAGGATGGACAGTATGACAACTTTAATTAAGGATGGCTTTCTTTTAAATCCCGCAGACTGGAACAAGGATATTGCAAAAAAGTTAGCTGAATATGATGGGATTCATTTTTTAACTGATCAGCACTGGAAAGTAATTTTTTACATTCGAGACTATTACAACGATTTTCAAAGTGTACCGCCCATATTCAAAATCTGTTCAGCTACGGGTCTAACAACAATGGAAATTTGCAGCCTGTTTTCAAAGGATACTATTAGAAGTGCATGCAGGATTGCAGGACTGCCACGTACTACAAAAAATTTTATTAATTTTAATGTGAGGGGGTTTGGAGTATGAGAGGAGGTCTAAATTTTTTTTCATCTAGTTTGGCAAGGAGGGAGTTCATGATCAAGGGTCCAACCTGTGTCAAAGACGAACAAATCTGGGAGCAGCTTGTACACGAGGTCCTAACTCATTTAGAGAAGGTTGAAAGAGTAACTGACGAGCATTATATTGTTATGGGGCATGTTAGAAAGTACTACTTAGAGAAAGGCCGTGCCCCTTCTATTTTTGAAATCTGTACACTAACTGGTTTTTCTATGAAACAATTTCTTGAGTTGTTTCCAGACTGGCCGCATACATTATTTAACATTGATTTTATAGTCTGTACAGTGCTAGATCTTCCCTTATGGAATATTGAAAAACAATAAATCAAGTACTATTTCCTGCCGCAAACCTGAATTATCTTTTTTATTTAAACATCTCTTCTTATTGCCATGTAAAGCTGTCTAGAGATTCTGGAGAAAATTAAAGCCTCCAGAACAAAGAGAGGCAAGGAGACTCGCTTACGAGTTTCCAAGCAAGTACAATTCATCTGAAGGGGGTCATGCAAGTTGTTGTTATTAATTTTTGTTTACATTTCCATATTGGCTTTTATCTTGACTTCTTTATCTGTTGCCATAAGGTTTTCTAAAATGCCAATGCACAGTAGGTGGGAACTTTATCCTGTTCCAAAAGAAAAAGGCAGGAGTGAATATGGTGGATCATATTACGAGGAATTAAAATGGTATGAAAAACCCAGAGAGATTTCACTATTTGGAGAATTAAAGGAAATGCTTAAAGAAATGCTTTTCATCAAAAACCTTTTTGTTAATCAAAGACAGTTATGGTGGTTATCTTATGCCCTTCATCTAGGAATTTATTTACTTGGGTTGTGGACTGTTATGTTATTGGTAGGTGCTGTAACAGAAGTTGCAGGTATGACAATAATTTCAGATGAGGGTGTAACTTCCCATTGGTGGGCTGGCTTGGTTTATTATGTGACTTTATTTGCAGGGGCCATGGGAGCTGTATTAACTGCATTAGGTTCGGGAGGCTTATTGCTTAGAAGGGTTACCATGGCGTCCATGAAGAAGTATGCAACTGGCCAGGACTATTTTAATTTACTTTTTATTATTATTGTTTTAGTAACCGGACTAGTAGTCTGGGCTTGTGAACCCACTTTTAGTTATGGAAGAGAAATAATGAAGGGACTGCTAACCTTCAGCCCAATTTCAGCAGATGGTCCTTTGACCCTGCACATTATTCTATTAGGCTTGCTGCTAATTTATATCCCCAAAAGCAAAATGAGCCACTATGTTGCAAAGTACTTTACTTTCCACAAGGTTCTCTGGGAAAATGAACCCAATTTACCGGGAAGTGAAATTGATCAAAAGATCAAGGAAGCTGCAGGCATTAAATCTGGAAAAACCTGGGCAGCTCCTCATTTTCAAGCTGGTGGACCAGTGTCAAAGGATCAATAAACAATAATTTATTGGGATGGAGGAGAGCTAATGATAAAGGGAAAAGATTTGAAACCACAGGATATGGGGAAACCTCATGAGCAGTTAACAAAACTTGAAAAGCTCATGGACTTACCAGCACCATATGATAAACCTGGAATGGAACCTTCACTTACCGAACCTAAAGATGCCTGGAAAGAAAAGTTTTGTGCATCCCTGGATGGGTATATTGGTATAGATACTTTGACAAGGCCTACAACAAAAGAGGAAGAGGAAGAGCAGGTTGAAATGTTTTTAAGCGGCCTGGAAAAAATATTTTCTGATGAAACCAACAGAAATTTTATCCAGCCACTGTTGCTTTCTTTTGAATACTGCGCTAAATGTAATACCTGTTCAGAAGCATGTCATGTTTTCCAGGCTAGCGG
>JAGXSK010000328.1 GCA_018333845.1 Clostridia bacterium
TCACATCGGGATGCTTTTTTAAAATGTTTAGATACTGTCTGAACAAACCCCCTGGCGGCATTGCTATAACAATATTGTCTTTGTAATCATTAAGTATTTCTGCCAGCAAATGCTTGACCTTATCACGATACGCATGTTCATTAAAACAAGTGTTTTTAATGCGCTCTATAGAATTGCCAAACCGCTTCTCAACATAAAGATCAAAATCTACGAAATCATAACCAAACTTCTCAGCCAACAGTATACCAACTGTGCTTTTCCCAACACACGAAATTCCGACAATATAGATTCTCATAATTTTTTGAACCTCTTTTCTGCATCAATCTATTCATCAAAATACTGTATTATACCTCATCACAATCTTTACCAAAATGTGTCAATACCCGCAGATTTGTATTTATTCGGGAAACCCTGCTTTGACCTGGAAGCTTCAACTAAGTGTTGATGTTTTTTCACTGGTTCAGTTTTGCACCATAATCCCTTGTTGCCGGGCTTTCCTCAAGAGAGTAGAATGCGAGATTCCCAGTGCCTTACTAGCTGGACGCAGGCTGCCATACTTCTCCATTGCTTTTTTTATCAGTATTGCTTCAATATTTTCTCTGGCAATATATAAAGGCATGATATCTAGGTTGCTGCTATCCGTTTCAAGGCTTGTATTTTGTCTTTGACCAAAAGATTCAGGGAGATATGAAGAAGAGATTATCTCATCTTCCGACATTATTATCAGACGTTCAATAATATTCTTTAGTTCTCTTACATTACCCGGCCATGAATACTGTTCAAATAAAAAACATATTTCCTGACATAACTTGCACTTGCGATTATACTTGCTATTAATTTTGTTTAAGAAACTAATTGCTAAAGGCAAAATGTCTTCTCTTCTCTCTCTCAATGGAGGAATGTAAATGGGTACAACGTTAAGACGATAATATAAGTCTTCTCTAAATTTATTTTCTTTTACCATTCTGTCTAAATCTTTATTTGTTGCAGCAATTATTCTTACGTCTAATTTTATCTGCTTACGCCCTCCCAAGCGGTATATTTCATTTTCCTGTATCGCTCTCAACAATTTAACTTGTAAATTTAACGGTAGTTCACCGATCTCATCCAGCAGTAACGTTCCATTATTTGCCAATTCCAGCATGCCTATTTTGCCTTCTTTATCAGCACCTGTAAAAGCTCCCTTTTCATAGCCAAATAGTTCCGCCTCCAATAAACTATCCGGTATAGCCCCGCAGTTAATTTGAATAAAAGCCTCATTTTTTCTATTGCTGTTTAAATGTATTTCCTTAGCGATTACTTCCTTCCCAACACCTGACTCACCTGTAATCAGTACTGTGGAGTCTACAGGTGCTAACTTTTTCGCCAGATTAATTATTTTCAACATCTTAGGACTTTGCACAATTAAATCACCATTGGAAAATTGCAGTGCTCTTAGAGCTTTTATTTCTTGAGAATTGCGGATAGCTTCATCCCTTAATATATTAATCTCCGTCATATCTTTAAGGTTTATAATTACTCTTAATACTTTTTTATCTTCTATAATTGGAGTTATTTTAATTATTAATTCTTTGCCGGTTTCATGGGTATGAACCTTTGTTAATGACTCTTTTGTTTTTATCGCAGTTAAAAACAATTCGTATAATGTTTTATCGGTATTGCTTATATGGTTATTTGCATCCATCCTCCGATAGTTGATATCAAATGATGAAAGGGTTGATGTAAAGTTAATATTTTCATATAATATCTTTCCTCTTTCATCTGTCACTAAAATTCCATCGGACGAGCTTTCCACAATACTCTCTAATTCCCTCGCCTGGGTTTTAATACTATCCAATTCTTTCGATATTTGTTCAAGTTCCGATACGTCTTGAATAACAAAGACAGTGCCTAATTTTTTCCCTTCTTTCTTTATTGAGCTGCCTTTAATGATTACCATGCTTTTACCAAGTCTTTGTTTGTAAACACCTGTTTCCAGCATATTCCCCAGATCTATCCCGCTAAACAGAACATCCAATTTCTTACTTATTGCATCTTTTCCAGATAAGCCTGTCATCCTTTGGGCTGCTAAATTAAAATGGGTTATCCTGCCTTCCATGTCAACAGCGATAATCCCGTTATGAATCGATTGTAAAATAACCTGCAATTCCCGTTCTGTAGCATCAAAAGCATTATATACTTTATTGATCAGCTCAAGTCTGGTCAAAACTCCTACTAACTTTTTATTTTCGTTCATTACCAACAATCGTTCTATGGGAAGCTTGCGTACTTCTTCAAAAAAATCATCCTCATATACACTAGTCAAATTTGTATCCATGATGTCTGCTACTTTTTGGTTTAAGCTAACCCCAGATTTTATAGCATCCAGCACTCTAAAAACCGTAAGAATACCCACAATATTGCCATCATCATTCACGACAGGAGCACAATTAACCTGATTTCTTTTATATACATCTAACACATCCCCGATTAATCTATGATAATTTATTGTCTCCGGACGTTCATACATGACTTGCTTTACTTTCATTATTTATACACCCCGAATATTCTTCATAATTATATAATAATTCTATCTTAAGTTATTCCATAATGCTAATACAAAAATAGGATATAACGGCCTTAGTCGTTATATCCTATTAGATCATACATTACGAAGCATTTAACAGACTCTCCTATACCATTTCTTCATATTTATAAACAGTACCATTTAAATCATAAGTATATTCAATCGGGCAAGACTTTTTAATCATGTTGGCTGCAGAACAATAAGAACCTCCTAGCTTTATCGCCTTATCCAATTTTTCCTTAGACAAAGAAGCACTCTTTACAATAAATTTAACAGAAATACTTGTGAACACCTGTGGTATTGTCTCCGCTCTTTCCCCTTCCACCTCTACGTCAAACTGTTCATAAGGAATCCGCATTTTGTTCAAAACATTTCCTACCTCAATTGCCGCACATCCTCCAAGAGCAATAAGCATAAGCTGCATGGGCCTTATCCCTTTATCAAGGCCTCCATAAGCGGCGGCAGCATCCATTAAAACCTCCCTTCCGTCAGAATCAAATCCTCTAAAATTTATATCTCCTTCCCATTTAACGAAAATTTTAGCCATTTGAGACTTCTCCTCTCATAGTTATAAACAATTTTTATTTTACTACTACAGCGAAAGGGTACTCGTTTCGTTACATTCCTACGCCATGGTACGCCATGGGGACGGTTCCATCGTCTTCCCTTCGGACCTTCGTTGCACTACGGCGACACTCGAACCGTCCCCATGGCTCTGCTAATTGCTAAATTTCGCTGTAGTATTACGCTTTTTTAGGCAATAGTCTCTTCTTTCACAGTGAAGGCCAATACTATCAGCCATAATCCTAAAATAACCAGGAACAAGAACATGCCTATTACACCATTGTGAAACAGCCAATCAAACTTAAGAAGACTTATTGCTAAAAAAACAGCAGCTATTATTATCCCAATATAACCAATCTTCTTTTTTCCCCCCACATCACTGCTGAATCTCCATTTGCCGGTAAATAAAGTAATTAGAGTCAATGTGATAATATTAGCGGACATTGCTACCCAAACAGGATGAGTATTCATGTAGAAGTTAGCAACAGCCCAACCGCCTAGGTGATTCCATAACAAACCTGCGGTAAATCCGGCAATCAGTGCACTAACCGCACCCTGTCTATTGGCAACGGGCCAAAATAATGCTGCCACAACAGGGGCAAAGGTAGCACCGTTTCTTGCCGTCCAGGCAAATATGTTCCACCAAGCTGCCTGCTCTGAGCGCATAAAACCATAGATAATCATTAATCCAGTCAGAACGGCCAAAGACCACTTTGTATAACGTACTAAGTCTGCATCTGTTGCTTTTGGGTTCAGCGCACTGCCCACATCTCTGCCTAGACTGGTAGCGCCAGAAAACTGGCAGGGTGCACCCCAGCCAAGTGCACAAGCCCAAATTCCCAAAGTAAAAATACCTACCATCGGCGGCGACAAGGTTTCCATTAAATATTGAGGTACTGCTACTAAACCACGGGCACCATCCGGCATGACTATCGCTGCTGCCAGACCGATAAGAACACCCATAACGATAAAGATTACATTAAAACCTACCGCAATCAGCAAACCGTTTTTACCTTCTTCCGGTGTTTTGCATGATAAGGCCATTTGAAAAGCAGCTTGTGCTAAAAGAACATTGATCCAGAAGGTTCCGAACCAGGCAAGTATCGTTTGCAATCCTGCATTATCCATCACAAAGAACTCTGGTTTTTGACCGGCTAATTGAGCCAAACCTTCAAACCCCGGATTTATAATAAACGCATAAAATCCCACCACGAACATTGCCATGAATGCGAAAAAGTTAGCAGTTTGCGTAAAGGCTACCGACCACATTCCACCGGCTTGCAAAAATGCATACAATAACGCCGCAGTAATAATAACAGAAGTCATTAAATCTAAACCTGTCAAAGCATTAATGCAACTGGCAAATGCTAATGCTGTTGCCACAGACCACATGGGAAAGGTAAAAGCTGTAATTGCCCCGGCAATACCTTTTGCCCATCTACCATACTTATCACCAATTAAGCCAGAGATGGTCACCATCATTTTCTTTCTGAAGGGTCCAATTAAAACTAAAGCAATTATCAGTACATGGCTTAATTCTGCGACCCCATACCACATGGCGGAAACCCCTTTTAAATAAGATAATTCCAAAATCGCGATAAAAGTTGACCCGGAAAAAAGTCCGGTTATACAAAAAGCAACTGTCCACTTGCCAAAACTTCTCCCACCAACAAAAAAATCTTCCCCTTTTTTTGCTTTTTTCTTAGCTACTTGACCCATAAAAATTAAAAATCCAGTATACACAAGGGCTAGAGCAAACATCCAATAACCATATGCGTTCATTATTTTCCCTCCTAAAACCAGTTATTGATTTATTATTCACTGTCTTCACTAAAACTTGATTTATTTCTCTAATAGAACACCCCCAAAATTATAATCCACACTCCTAGTTACACAGCAAATTTTATGCCAACCTAAAAGCCCTTAATTATTTTAGAATTTATCGATAATACTTAGATTATTAACATAATAAATGGTGCATCT
>JAGXSK010000329.1 GCA_018333845.1 Clostridia bacterium
CAAAAGTTCGCTCCATGTTAATGTCTCTAAAAATGATCCCATACATGGAGTCATTTAACATAACATCCAATCGTTCCATTGCACCCATGGCAGCCATCTCAGGCATGCACAAGCCTGAACAGTAGTTTGTCAGCCTAATATATTTTCCTGCCTCTTCACCCACCTCATCCAGGGCCTGCCTCATAATCCTAAAGTTTTCCTGGGTGGCATAGGTGCCTCCAAACCCCTCAGTTGTAGCTCCATAGGGAACATAGTCTAAAAGACTTTGACCAGTTGTCCTGATGACAGCAATAATATCTGCCCCTTGACGTGCAGCAGCTTGAGCCTGTTTTACATCTTCATAGATATTGCCTGTGGCAACTATTACATACAGCAGGGGTTCAATGCCCTGCCCCAGCCTTGCCATGAGCATATCTCTTTCTAGTTTCTTTTCAACAATTCTAGAAATCCCAAGCTGTGAAAGCTCCTCCATTTGCTCCCTAATGGCCCCTTCATCTTTCACTGGCACACTGGTCAGGTTGATTTTACCAGCAGCTATCTCCTGGGCCAGGTCTTGCGGTGATATCTGGTAATGTAAAATCCCATTTGCAAACCAATACCCAGCACCTAACCCAAGCCTCCCTGAATGTAAAATTCCATCAACGATTACATTGGGCAGGGGAATTCCATCCTCAGTAATTCCATCTATGCCAAAGAGCCGTAAAACTGCCCTTTCTACTGATGTGGTAGTTCTTTGGTCTATATGACTTTGAATATCATTGGCAATTTTTATTGCCCCATTCCTGGCTTTAGCTATTAAAGCCTGATCTAAGTTCAACCTATGCATTTCTACATCTTCCCTTCCTTGACAAGGTATAATTGCCCCCTCAAAATATGACAGAGCAATTCCCCCAATAACATTCTAAATACAGATACCTGCCACAACATCAATTACCCTTATGGTTCCTATCCTATCAGCAAGACAGCCTGCAAACTCTTCCGGAGAAAAGGCATATCCCTTATGAGATGTGGGGTTGCATGTAATGGTCATCAGGTTTATGGGTTTAATTACACTTATGCTGCCATGATATTTCATATACCTTTCCCAGATTACATAATCCACTAAAACCTTGGCTCCATTATTTATTACCAGGGTAGTATTTTGCAGCAGCTTCCTATTATTAATAAAAAAGTTCAGTAATCCCTCTAGTACTGCTCCATTGATATATACGTATTTAAGCTCATGGTTGTTTAAAAAGGATAAAAGCTGCCTTTCATAGACCAGAAAATTTTTATGCATAATTGCATGGGTGCCATTATCTCCCATTATTAAAGGCCATTGGCCACTGCTTGATTTTTTTTCTATGGCTAAAAGACCATCACTATCTTTTAGCATGGGCAGGGTAAGCTGTTGGACCCTGGCAGCTGTTTTGCGCACAACTGTTTCCATATTCGTGTGAAGAGCTGCACCAGTGGCCAGAATTGTACAGTCAGTTATTTCTGGTGCTGCTAAACTAACCCTGTCAATTGCGCCATCAACTACAACAAGCCTTGCACCAAGGGACTTCATGAGCTTTACTATGTTTTTCATCCTTTGAGCTGATGGAGTAGTTGCAATTTCTAGATAACCAGATTTTTTAGCCCTGGTGATATATATTTGCCCAAGTGGACTGGAGTAACCTGTATCCTCAAGTATCTCAAGGGGAATGCTGTTTTCAGTTATTGTTTCCATGGCTACTGCAGCCATGGTGCCTGCTTCTATCCATATGCTTGGCTTTTCAAAATTAAAAATTACATCTCTCTTTTCGCCATCTCTTCCCAGGGAAGCAATGCCAATAGGATATTGGTTTTGAAAGCATTCCTTCAGCAAAAAATTAAAGGCTGTTGTCTTACCTGCATTTTTTGCCATGCCAACAAAGGAAATGGATTCATATCCTCTTTTGGTTATGACATCCAAAAACATAATAAACAACGCCTTTCCAGATGTATTTCCTGGTTTAATCATACTAACTGGCTCATGTTTTTCACATATGCAAATTATCAGAAAAACACATTGGCCCTTTTATACATTTTGTACAAAAGGGCCAAGCAAGCTATAAAGAAGACTGGGTCCGAAACGGTAACCTCCAACCATTATCTGCAAACTTATATTAAACGGGATTTTGAAAATTTTTTTGATTTTGTGATATCAAGAAGGATTTTGAAAATTCACGCAGAATTAATTATACATAAGACGTAGGTCGTACGTACCTATTTTAATGGAGGATATGCTTGTGATTACACAACTAGTTCGCAGCTTGCCACTGCATAAACAAGTACAAGATGCAATTATAGAAATGATTAGATCCAAAAAGCTTCCAGATAACAGGTTGAAATCAGAAGAGGAACTGGCTTCTATTCTCAATGTAAGCAGAGCAACCATTAGAGAAGCCTTACACCAGCTTAGAGCCAAGGGTGTTATTACCAAAAGACATGGCAAAGGTAATTATGTACACCTTAGTGCCTTGGATACCAGATTTAGAGTAGATGTTTATAATGACTTTCTTGATCTAATTGATAATGCTGGCTATAAGCCATCCTTGTCACAAACAGACTGGCAGACGCAGCTTATCAAGGCACCTGCTACAAGCAGGTTGGATTTGCCTGGGGATACTGAGGTAATTGCCTTTCAAAGAATTTATTACGCCAATGATGACCCTGCAATTTATGTTGCCGTACAAATACCAAAGCCATACATTTTAAATACACCTATTAATAAGCAGATATACTCAAGCCTCAAAGCATTCGTGGAGGAATACTGCCATAGGGATATTGCCCATTCTATTGACTGGCTCAAGGGCACATGCAACGTAGATATTGCCACAGTATTTCAAATCCCAACGGACACACCTATGCTTGCATGGGATCAAGTGTACTTCGGGTTAGAGGATGAAAAAATATGTTTCAGTGAAATTTTCTTTAACCCAAGATACATGGATTTATCAGTGCTAGTAAAAATGTAGAAACCACTGTGGAGGCATAATTATGACTACACCTATAATGAATACTCTTAAAGAATGGTTTAAAGATGCACTAACTCCTATTTTGGCTATTATCCTAGCCTTTTTTATAGGTGGAATAATCATTTATTTCATGGGCATCAGTCCTATAGACGCCTACAAGAGTCTTATCAGGGGTTCAATGGGAAGCAAAAGTGCCATTGCCGAAACTCTAATTAAGGCAATACCTCTAGTATTAACTGGGTTAGCATTTTCTATTGCCTTTAGATGCGGTCTGTTTAATATAGGGGCTGAGGGTCAGTTATATATGGGAGCTTTTGCAGCCGTGGCTGCAGGAATTTATGTGCAGGGAATTCCTGCGTACATCCATTTGCCCCTTGCTTTATTGGCTGGAATTCTAGGTGGTGGCTTATGGGGGATGTTATGCGGATGGTTAAAAGTTAGGTTTGGTGCAAACGAGATAATAACCACAGTTATGTTTAACTATGTTGCAATACTGTGGATTTCTTATATAGTTACAGGCCCTTTCAAGGATCCATCCGGAACTATGCCCCAGACATCAGCCATTGCTGTAACGGCCCAACTTCCAAGAATACTGCCCGAAACTAGATTACACCTGGGCATTATGGTTGCATTAGCCGCCATTATATTCTTCTATATCTTCCTCTGGCATACTACAAAGGGTTACGAAATTAGGATAGTTGGCCAAAACCTCCATGCTGCCAGGTATGCTGGAATGAAACCGGAATACAATGTAGTTCTTGCCATGTTTATTGCTGGAGGCATG
The DNA here is from genome assembly GCA_018333845.1 of Clostridia bacterium. Lineage (GTDB taxonomy): Bacteria > Bacillota > DSM-16504 > Desulfitibacterales > Desulfitibacteraceae > Desulfitibacter. Next base: position 3,766 of record JAGXSK010000329.1, read on the forward strand.
GGAGGATTAGCAGGAACTAGTGAAATATTGGGGCTTCAGCACAGGCTCATTCAAGGGTTTTCACCCGGCTATGGTTTTGATGGGATTGCTGTAGCTCTTTTAGGCAGAAATGGTCCTATTGGTATTTTCTTGGCTGCCCTTCTTTTTGGAATGCTTAGAAGTGGCGGTAATTTAATGCAGATGCTCAACGGAGTACCTGTTGCCATAATATATGTTATACAAGCCCTGGTGATAATATTTGTTGTTTCCGAGCATCTCCTGAAATCTAGTAATAGAAAAGCCATTTTAACCTACCTGTCAAGATTCCAGGTTAAAGAAAGGGGTACTAAAAATCATGGAAATTAATGTTATGGATGTAATTATTAATTTTCTTAGAACTGATCTTAGGACTGCTACCCCCATACTCCTTGCTGCCATCGGCCTAGTTTTCATGGAAAGAAGCGGTGTTGTAAATATAGGCGTAGAGGGCATGATGCTTGTAGGTACTTTATTTGCAGTAGTTGGCTCTTTCTACTTTGGCAATGCATGGCTTGGAGCTATAACCGCAATGCTGGCTACTGGTTTGATGGGCCTGTTGTTTGCCTTTCTAGTTGTAACTGTGCGAGCCAATCAAGTGGTAGTAGGAATAGCAATAAACATTTTGGGTTTGGGATTAACAACCTCTCTAGCTAGAATAGTTTTTGGAGTCAATTTAGCCCCTCCTAAAATCGATACCTTTAAAATAGTTTCTATTCCTTTTCTCTCTGATATACCAATACTAGGTCCTATCCTGTTTAACCAAATGCTTTTGGTATATTTTGCCCTGCTGCTTGTACCTATCACCCACTACATGCTATTTAAAACAACAATAGGATTAAAGATACGTGCTGTTGGGGAACACCCTAAGGCAGCGGACACTGTAGGAATTAACGTTTTTAAGGTTAGATATGCATCAATTATTGGCGGTTCCCTCCTTGCAGGGTTAGCTGGTGCTTATCTCTCCTTGGGTCTCCTTAGCTTTTTCTCCGAGGGGATGGTGGCAGGAAGAGGCTTTATAGCTCTGGCAGCAGTAATCTTCGGTAAATGGACACCCTTTGGAACTCTTGGAGCTGCCCTCCTCTTTGGGTTAGGAGATGCAATTCAAATTAGAATGCAAGCCATGGGAAGTACTGTTCCCTATCAGTTTTTATTAATGCTTCCCTATCTATTAACTGTCGTTGCCCTAGCCGGCTTCGTAGGCAAGTCGTCTCCCCCGGCAGCCTCAGGATTGCCTTACACCAAGGAATAAGAACACAGGTGTAAATAGCTGACTAATTATGAGGTGATGGTTATGTCATTTTACCTATCAATGAAAGATATTACAAAAGTTTTCCCTGGGGTAGTGGCTAATGATAAGGTAAGCCTTGACCTGGTTAAAGGCGAGGTCCATGCGTTATTAGGTGAAAATGGTGCTGGCAAAAGTACATTAATGCATATCCTCTGCGGCCTTTACCTTCCTTCTTCGGGTGAAATTTTTCTTGAAGGCAATAGGGTAGATATAAATTCTCCTGGTAAAGCAATTAAGCTAGGAATTGGTATGGTTCATCAGCATTTCATGCTTATACCCGCACTGACTGTCTTGGAAAACATGGTGCTGGGTATGCCCCAGAAAGTTGAGCCTTTTATAAATTTTAAAGATCTTGCCATGGATATACAAAACCTTGCTAGTAAATATGACATGAAAATTGACCCTTATGGGAAGGTCTCTCAGCTTTCCGTTGGCGAGCAGCAAAGGGTAGAAATTATTAAAGCTCTATATAGAGGAGCAAAACTGCTGATCCTTGATGAACCAACTGCAGTACTCACTCCTCAGGAAACCAAAGAAATGTATAACATAATACACACCCTGACTAATGAGGGTAAAACGGTGGTCTTTATAACCCATAAGCTAAATGAAGTAAAAGCAGTAAGTAATAGAATAACTATTCTGCGTAGAGGCAAAAAAATTGCCACTGTAAACAATAGTGAGATAACCAAGGAAGAGCTTGCAAGATTAATGGTAGGCAGAGATATCGCCCTTTGTGTAGCTAAATCAAAAGAAAAATCCTCGAAAGTGGTCCTGGATGTTAAAAATTTGAATGTTATAGGAAATAAGGGGCTCATGTCTGTCCATGATATTTCCTTTCAAGTTAAAGAGGGAGAAATACTCGGTATTGCTGGAGTAGATGGAAATGGCCAGTCGGAGCTAATTGAAGCTATAACTGGACTACGTCCAATAAGCAGGGGTAATGTTCAGATGGATGGTAAGGACATTACAAATATGCATCCCAAGGATATTTTGGAAAGTAAGATATCCCATATTCCTGAGGATAGACATCTTAGAGGACTAGTCACATCTGCTAACTTAATGGAAAACGCAATGTTAATTAATTATCAAGACCCTCCGATAAGTAAACGGGGAATTATCCGCTGGAAAAAGGCGAGGGATTTTACCACCAGGCTTATTAACGACTTTGATGTACGTACCCCCAGTGAAAATGTTTTAGCCAAAAATCTTTCAGGGGGCAATCAACAAAAGCTTATCCTTGCCAGGGAATTAGACAGGGACCCAAGGTTATTAATTGCAATGCATCCCACTAGAGGTTTGGATATTGGAGCCATTGAATTCATCTATAAGAAAATTGCAGAACAAAGGGATAAGGGGTGTGCAGTTCTCCTTGTTTCAACCGAGCTTGATGAAATACTAACACTAAGTGACAGAATAGCTGTGCTATACGAAGGAAAAATAATGGGCATTATTAAATGTTCAGATGCCAACTCAGAAAAACTTGGACTGATGATGGCCGGAACAGAATTAGATAAAATAAATAACGCAAAAACAAAAGCAGAAGCAGAATCAGGAGGTCACTAATAATGTATGTGGATGTTTTGGTTAAAAATGCAATTATAGTTACATTAAATCACAATAGGGAGATTATAAAAGACGGTGCCATGGCAATTAAAGGTGGGGTAATAATTCAGATTGGTCCAACCAGTGATGTACTCCCACGCATCACTTATGCAGACAAGACAATTGAAGCATCTGGCAAAGCAGTATTTCCAGGACTCATCAATACCCATAACCATCTTTTCCAAACCCTATTAAAGGGCTTAGGTGACGACATGATGCTTAAGGATTGGTTTGCTACAATGACCGCACCAGCTGCAATTCATCTTACTGAAAAAGATGTGGAAATGGCAACCTATCTAGGTTGTATAGATTCACTGCGTTCAGGCTGCACCACCATGTTTGATTATATGTATCCCCATGCCAGGAAAGGCTTAAGCGAGGCAATACTTGATACCTTTTTGAAGCTTAATATGCGTTGTGTTTATGGTCGAGGTATGATGACCACTGGAACCCAATTTGGTGTACCATCAGAGATTATTCAAAAGCCTGGACAGATTGTTGAAGATTTTAAAATGCTTTATAAGAACTATGCAGGTAAGGGTAATATTAACAACATCTGGCTTGCTCCTGCAGCTGCATGGTCAAATACAATGGAGATGTTTAGTGAGATTAAAAAGTTGATGCAGGAGTATGATACTGGCCTGTCGATTCATATTGCTGAAACACCCTTTGATATAAAGGCAGCTGAAGAACTTCATGGCTGTAATGAAATTGAAGTTCTGCAGAAGATGGATCTCTTGGGTCCCAACACTCTATTCGTTCATTGTGTCCACCTGACAAAAAAAGATATACGTATGATTCAGTCATTGGGTGTATGTGTCAGCCACAATCCAGTAAGCAACATGTATTTATCATCTGGAGTTGCTCCTATTCCTGACTTGGTTGAAAGGGGTGTTGCCGTGGGACTTGCAACTGATGGTGCAGCCAGCAATAATACCAATGATATGATTGAGGTTCTAAAATCAGCCTCTCTTTTACAAAAAGTTGTTTCAATGGATCCCACTATTATCACTGCTGAAAGGGTACTAGAA
>JAGXSK010000330.1 GCA_018333845.1 Clostridia bacterium
AAAGGGGCACTGATGCGTCTACAGATATAGAAGAGTTTCAGGCTTATGATGCTGAGAGGATTAATGAAAATGTAAGGCAGGCTGTTGCCGATACTCGAGGAGAGGTTGCCACATATCAAGGAAACTTAATCAAAGGATGGTTTCATGCAGATGGTGGCGGGCTAACAGCAGCCTCTGCAGCTGAAGGTCTGGCTTTTAAAGGAGAAGCACCCTACATTCATAGTGTGGAAGATCCAGGCTTTAAAATAACCCTGCCTGAGAACAAGTCATGGACTGCAACTTTTCCAATATCTCAGGTTAGGCAAGCAGTTCAGAAGGCAACAGGGTCTGATCCTGGCGAGATAAGCACTGTGGAAGTGGTTGAAAAGGGCCCCTCTGGAAGAGTTACCCAGGTTAGATTGGGTGATGTAACCTTAAGTGGGCATGGTTTAAGGCTGGCCCTTGATAGTACGGTAATGCGTTCAACCCTCTGGGATGATATAAGTATTCAGGACGGGCAGCTTGTAGTTACTGGGAAGGGTTACGGACATGGAGTAGGAATGAGTCAATGGGGTGCCAGGGCCTTGGCTGAACAGGGCAGAAGTCCAGAAGACATAGTAAGATATTTCTTCAAGGATATTCAAATAGAGGATCTCTGGGATTAAGATGAAGGGCAGGTTATACCTGCCCTTTAAAAATTGTTGTAATCTGGTTTTTGTTTTCTATACTTTCAATGGAATATAGCCCATCTGTTTCAATTTTACTAATAATGCATTCTTTCCAAATACTCATTACCCTCTCCTTGTCAGCGGTAATTTGGGCTGCTATCCCACAGCTGGAACTAATTTCCCTAGGTACAGGCCTTAATGTAAAAGTCAAATCAGTACTGGTGAATTTTTTTTCAAAGTTTAAGGCGTGATACGTTGAAGGAAAGGTAATTATGTATAGCATTATGGCCTCCTACAAACTTTCTAATATAAATCATAATAAAGTTTATCAAATAAGTAGTCAACTGTTCTAAAATAAAATCTATTTTAATAACCATTAATGAAGGGGGGAAGGAGAAATGGATCAAACCAGGGGGCATATTTTAGAAGTTAAGGATAGAAAATTTATCAAGATTACAGGAGTAAAGCATGTTGAAAGTTATGATGATAGAGAAATAATTCTAAAAACTTCCATGGGTGATTTAATCATCAGGGGTACAGATCTAAATATAAATAGCTTAAATTTAGAAGACGGGAGTCTGCAGGTAATTGGTTTAGTGGAAAACTTCCTCTATGCGGAGGAAGCGGGTGCCCGGAGAAAAAATTTCATTAAACGGATACTCAAGTAACATGGTGACCTAAATGACTTTCTTAGAACAACAAATAATTAATTTTCTAGTAACTGTGGTTCTAGGCCTGGCCATGGGTGCCATTTTCGACTTTTATTATATCCTGCGGCACTTTTTAAGACCTCGAAAAGTATTTATCCATATAGGTGACCTTTTTATCTGGCTATTTATGATAGGCCTTGTTTTTGTCACCCTGGTTTACATAAATTGGGGAGAGGTAAGGTTTTATGTATTCCTGGGTATTGCCCTGGGAACCTTAATTTATTATCTTATATTTTCTAAATATATAAAAATAATCTACAAATATTTAATTAAAATGGTCCTAAAGATACTATATATTGTAAAATCAATAATCCTGTTTCCATTTAAACTAATGGCCAGGGGACTTTTGTATTTAGTTGGCATTATAAGTATATTCCTTATGTGGTTGACAAAACCCCTGAGAAGGGTTATTGGTAATAGCAGGGTTTTTATTAAATTGAAGCATCTAAAGGCGGCAGTTGGCAGACTAATAATATCTTTGAAAAAATTTGACCCTTTTAAGAGGATATGATAAATTAGTTATGTAAATCAAATTTAAATATCCTCCACAAGGTGGGGCTGCTGTATGAACATGGTCTATTTTCCAGAAATATAGGTTTATGGTCACAGGTAATCAGGCCTTCCTTTGAATAAAAAAAGAGGGTCTTTTTAGTTGGAGACATTCCTCTAAAGTACAATATTAACTGATATAGAGGTCTGCCTCCTTTATTTTTCATTAATAGAAAGGGGTGGTAAAATTCATGGACGATGGTACGGGTTTGTGTTTTTATAATCAAACTCAATTTAACAATGTTGTTTTAAGTAACACTAATTCTATGATTTTATCAGCCCTGAAGGAGCAAATCTCCTCCTAAGGGGTAATGAAGGAGGGATTTTATTGGCCTTATTTAATGGAACATTTGATGCAATAATCCTTAACTTGTCAAATGGCAACAAGGAAAAGCTCAGGGAAATCTTTGACGAGATTCATCCCTATGACCAGGCACAAATTTTAATGGAACTATCCACAGAACATAGAAGGCTCCTTGCAGACTTTTTAACAGACGAAGAAATGGCCGAGATAATACAGGAGCTCTCCATAGAGCAGCAAAAGCTGATTATTGATGAACTGGGTATAGAAAGATATTCAAAGATTATTGCAGAGATGCCTTCGGATGACGCTGCTGATTTATTGGCGGACCTGGATGAAGTTAGATTAAATCAAGTTTTAGATTTAATGGACGATAAGGAAGAGGCAGACCTGCGGGAATTAATGGAATACCCGGAGAATACAGCTGGCGGCTTGATGACTACTGAATATATTGTACTGCCGGAGAATTTTACTGCTGATGAGGCAATTAAAAAACTACGCCAATTAGCTCCAGATGCAGAAACTGTCTATTATTTATATATTATAGACAGTGAAGGGCGGTTAAGGGGAGTACTTTCTCTTAGAGATTTAATAATAGCCAGCCCAGAAACTAAAATTCACGAGATCATGTATGAACGTGTTGTTTCGGTGCCCATTGACATGGACCAGGAAGAGGTAGCAAAGCTTATTGAAAAGTATGACTTCCTTGCAGTACCTGTTATTGATAAGCAGCAGAGATTAGTAGGTATTATTACTGTTGATGATGCCATGGATGTACTGGCGGAAGAAGCCTCAGAGGACATTGCAAAACTGGGGGGTATTGGTGGTGATCCAGGGGTGCTGGATATAAATGTTAAAGCCATTGATGCCGCAAAAAGAAGGATTCCCTGGCTGGCCCTCCTGCTTTGTATAGGCTTTTTCTCGGGAAACATTATTGCTCAATTTGAAGATACCCTAAATAAACTTGTGGCTCTTGCCTTTTTTATCCCAGTTATAGCAGGGATGGCTGGGAACACTGGTACCCAATCCCTGGCAATTGTAGTAAGGGGCCTGGCCACTGGTCAGTTTGCAGGCAGGAATATTCTAAAGCTTATAAAAAGAGAAGCAGGGGTAGGATTAATTATCGGCACGACAAATGGAATATTAATCAGTATAATTGCAGCACTATGGCAGAATAACATTATTTTGGGATTTGTAATTGGACTTGCATTATGGATTACTTTAATTGTGGCAACCCTTGCAGGCACCATAATACCGCTTATTTTGGTCAGGTTGAAAATCGACCCGGCAGTTGCTTCAGGTCCTTTTATTACTACAATCAATGATATACTTGGCCTTACCATTTATTTTACTGTTGCCAATGCTTTTATGAGTTACTTGTTATAAAGTGGATATGAATAATAGTATTATTAATTGAAACAAATTATGCATAATAAGATAAAAAATGGTAATAATATAAATTTGACTATTTTAAGAAATTCATGTATAATATTTGTGCAATTTAAATAGATGTTGCAAGGGTGAAGTACTCTCAAGCAGTAACTTATGTAATTCGAGCTGGTGCACGTTTATTAGCGGGCATGAGTAAGGGTTACAACAATAGGAAAAGGTGAAACTTGAGCTGGAAAAATCTTTAACACTAGGGAACTGGGGTCTGCATTAGTTCAGATTAAAGTGGGCTGATGAAAGGCTATACAGCAATAACGTATGGCTTTAGGTGAGTCGGGAGGCGAAACCTAGACACTCTAACTCTCTTTCCAAGTAATGACGGAAGAGGAGTTAGGTGGTCTAGGTTTTTTTATGCTTTAATGCAAAGCATAAATTTACTTATCTAGAAAACTTTATTTTGGGGGTGGTTTAGGTTCTTGTAATCTCATGCTAAAACTCAGGTAAAACATTTAAAAAGTTAAAATAAAGGAGTGTTATATTTTATGTTTGGTAAAAAGAGTTTATTTTTGACTATAGCTTTACTGCTGACACTATCATTGGCTCTTATAGGCTGTGCACAAGATGTGGTGGAAAATGGTGCTGAATTGGATGGTAATGATACATCCCATACCGGAGATGCGGTAGAAGGTGATGGAAGCTTGGATAGGGTTCTAGCCGCCGGGAAAATAACCGTGGTAGGCAGTGGTGGCTATCCGCCCTTTAATTTTTTCAATGAAAATGATGAATTGGTTGGATTTGATGTAGATACAGGGTCTGCAATAGCTGAAAGACTAGGAGTAGAATTAAACTACGTAACTGGCGAATGGGCTGGTCTTATTGAAGGCCTTAGGGCCGGACGCTATGATGGAATATTGGGAAGCATGGCTATTACTGAAGAGCGCTTGGAGCGAGTGAACTTTACTATTCCTTACTACTATTCAGGTGCCCAGCTTATAGTTAGAAAAGATTCGGGAATTACGGATCCCAGTGAAATGGAGGGCAAGAAGATTGCTATTGCCACGGGAACAACCTTTGAAGATGATGTTGAAGCATTAGGGGCTACGGCTGCACTATATGATGATGACAACTTGACCTTGAGTGAATTAATAAATGGGCGTGTAGATGGAGTAATTACAGACCGCCTGGTAGGAATGGGTGCAATGAGAGAAATTAGAGGTGGAGATGGGCTTATTATGGTAGGGGAGCTTCTCCGTACTGAAGAAATGGCCATAGCAGTTAACAAAAATGATGTAGAATTATTGGAAAAGCTTAATGAAATATTAGAAGAAATGCATGCCGATGGGACTTTAACAGAAATCAGTAAAAGGTGGCATGAGGGAGAGGACATTACTGTAAAATAAAACACCTGATGAGAGCACGGCTCCATGGAGTGCCGTGCTTTTTTGTTAAAAAAGGGGGAATGGAGAAATGTTTGACCTGCCTTATGATTTTTCTGCTATACCAAGATATTTACCGACTTTTTATGAAGCTGCCTGGATTACCCTGCAGCTAACAACCCTTGGAATAGTTGTAGGCCTTGTTTTAGGTTTAATTGCTGCTTTGATGAAAATTTCTCAATTAAAAATACTAAAAATCCCTGCTAACATTTATATTTGGATGATACGAGGTACTCCCTTGCTGCTGCAGCTTTGGATAATTTATTTTGGCCTTGCTATCATAGTTAACATTCCAGGTTTTACATCTGCGGTAATAGCATTGGGAATTCACAACGGGGCATATATAGCTGAAATTTTTCGAGGTGCTATCCAATCCATTGATCGAGGTCAAAGAGAGGCTGCCCTGTCTTTAGGAATGACTCCCTGGCAGGCAATGAAACGGGTTATTTTGCCCCAGGCCTTGAAAAGATCCATACCACCACTAGGAAACCAGTTTATTATTGCCTTAAAAGATTCATCTCTGGCCAGTACTATAGCTGTAAGAGAATTGCTTTTACGAAGCAGGCAAATTGGTTCTTCCCAGTATCTGATGATGGAAATGCTAATTATTGCTGCAATCTACTATTTAATCATGACATCAGTTTTGACAATAATAGTTTCAAAAATAGAGCGCCGTATGCAGGTTAGTGACTACAGGGGATAGGAGGTGTGCTTGATGATTGAAGTAAAAAAGCTTAACAAATGGTTTGGAAAGCTTCATGTATTAAAGGATGTGGACATGAAAGTAGCAGAAAAAGAGTGTGTGGTGATTATTGGAGCAAGTGGCTCAGGTAAAAGCACACTTTTAAGATGTATAAACTTTCTAGAAAAAACTCAAAAGGGTCAAATAATTATTCAGGGAAAGGAAATCAAGCCTAATAGTAAAGATTTGCATTTAATCAGACAGGAAGTTGGTATGGTTTTTCAGCATTTTAACCTTTTTCCTCATATGACTGTTTTACAAAATGTTATTGAGGGACCAACCCAGGTCAAAAAAGTGCCAAGGGATAAGGCCCATGAGTTAGGATATGAGCTTTTAAAGAAGGTAGGGTTGGAGGAAAAGGCTAACACTTATCCTAGTATGATTTCAGGAGGACAGAAGCAACGGGTTGCCATTGCCCGGGCACTGGCCATGCAGCCAAAAGTACTGTTATTTGATGAACCTACTTCTGCCCTTGATCCAGAGTTGGTAGGAGAGGTGGTAGTGGTTATGAAGGAGTTGGCTGAGGAAGGAATGACAATGGTTGTAGTAACCCATGAAATGTGGTTTGCTAGAGAGGCAGCCGATAGGGTAATTTATATGGATGAAGGAAGGATAGTTGAAGAGGGAACGCCGGAAAAGATATTTAGTAATCCAGAAAATGAGCGTACCCAATCCTTCTTGGCGCAAATATTATAAGATCTTACACCTGTCTTTCAATTTTACTCCATGGGTACAAGATGATTAGCGTCACTTGAGATATCTCTAACGTGAGATATCTCTAATTTATTTTCTGGTATAACCACATGGTGTATTGCTTTTTGCACCAATAGGACCAAAGACTTATATTTACAAAAAATGAAATTTTGTTTAAGGCGTTGCAGGAGTTTCTTATGCTATGCAGAATAGAAAAAGTACTAATAATGTACAATAAATGTAGTTAATATGTGGATATTTATCAACAGGCTGTGGGAAAAATTGTGGAAAAACTTTGGAAAAGTGAAGGGTTGCATGGATGCAGATAGAGATAAGGGGAGCAGAAAAACTAAGCTTTAGGGAAAGACAGGTTGTCACTCTAAAAGAAATGGGTCGTTCTAATGAAGAAGTTGCAAAACAGCTAGGGTTAACTGCAAGTACCGTGGCAACACTGCTTCACAGGGCAAAGCAAAAAGGATATCAAGTAGTAATAGTGTTACCTGGTGATGCACTAAATCTTTTCACACAGGAGGATTCTGAAATCTAATGGGCTACAATTCTAATGTTATAATTCATCCCCGCTGTCTAGATAATAAAAGAAAAATCAATATGGTGCCAGTTAGCAGGGGTCAAAAGAAAGGCAAAAAAATAAAACTCGTTGTCTATATATTAATACTTGCTGTAGTAATATTTGTTTTAACTGCCTTTGGAAGATTTGCGTGGTTGAGCTATAAGCTTGATAAAGAAATAAGTGTCTACTTAAGTCAGCTAGAAGATGCAAGAATATATCATGCCCAATTGATTCAAGAAATAGAACTAGCCCAGGATCCCATTTTTATTGAAAAGCTAGCAAGAGAAAGGCTCGGGCTGGTTAAGGAAGGTGAAAGAGTCATTATGCCTGCCAAGCCTGGAAATGTTATGCCGCTAAAGAAACCTGCTGAAGGTGAGATTCAGCATTAATTCATCATTTAAAGTCCTATGTATTGACCTTTTCTGCTGCGTTTTGTATAATTACTACAATGTATAAAGTTAGGAGGAATTTTATCAGCATGACTGTCACAAAAGGCAGCATATTAGAAGGTGTTGTGAAGGGCATTACAAATTTTGGGGCATTTGTAGAATTGCCTGGAGGTACAACGGGTCTGGTTCATATTTCTGAGGTGGCCGATGCATATGTTAAAAATGTTAATGATTACTTAAAAGAAAATGATAGAGTTAAGGTTAAGGTCATTAATGTTGATCAGGATGGCAAAATAGGCCTATCCATTAAACAGGCTAATCCCAATTATGAATCAAAAAAAGCTAAAAAAAATAACAGGGAGCCACAGATTTCCTTTGAGGACAAACTTGCTAAGTTTATCAAGGACAGCGATGAAAGGCAAGCTGACATTAAGCGCCAAACCGAGGGAAAAAGGGGAGGGCGTGGGTCAAGATTATACTAAGGATTATACTAAGTACTAATACATTTTATTTTACTAAAGAGAAAACCTCCTTTTTAATTAATGGAGGTTTTATTAATTATACAAATAACATGTTACATTGGAGGTTATTGTAAATGTTTGCAGCAATAGATATTGGAACCAATTCAGTAAGGCTTCTTATTGCAGAAAGAAATAATGATAAAATTATTCCCTTACATAGAGATTTAAAAAGTACCAGATTAGGAGAGGGGCTGGAATCAACAGGGAGGATTTCCAAGGAGGCCATATCTAGAACCCTGGATGCTCTGGTGGCTTTTATGGAAACTATACGGGGCTTTGATGTGAAGCAGGTTAAGGCCGTGGCAACAAGTGCCATGAGAGAGGCCTCCAATGCTGTAGAATTCCTTGAATTAGTCAGGCAGAAAGTCCAGTTGAATGTAGATATTATATCTGGAGAGGAAGAAGCAGAGCTAAGTTACCTGGGAGCCTGCTCCGGGTTGGACATGGTAGAAGACGGCATAGTTGTTGATATAGGTGGTGGTAGTACTGAAATAGTTTTTAAACAGGGCAGCCAGATAATATATACCAGCAGCCCTGTTGGTGCAGTGAGATGTACAGAGAATTCCACCACTCCAACTCAAATATTTGCAGA
>JAGXSK010000331.1 GCA_018333845.1 Clostridia bacterium
CAGATTGAGTTGGCTTTGGTGCCGGTTTGCTTGGAGTTGGTTGGCTTGGTTGTGGTGCAGGCTGGATTGGCTGGATTACAGGTTTTTCTGGTGCTGGATTCTGGGGCTTTACCAGTGCCCTTTTGAAGTTCCTCTGCCAGCTTTCTAATAAACCCCATGGTGTTGAATTGTTTGCCTGCAAATCTGCACCTGTTACTGTTGCCAGGACTTGTCCACCCGCAGTTAATGTTGGCATTCCGTTAACTAGTTGAACGTTAATGTCGTTAGGATTTAAGCTTCCTTGACTAATTAATATGCTAATTCTATTCAGTATTATTTTACATCTGTCAAGTGCTGATAGTCCTTGCGGCAAGCTCCTGAAACGCATAACTACTTGATCATTTATTGACAGTTCATATACATCAATATTAGCGGAGGGTTGTGCCTGAAGACTTAGTGTTTGAGCATATGCAGGCACCGATATGCCTATCAAGAAACCCACTGCCAGCATGATAATTACAAGTTTTTTTAACCTTTGCAAGTGCTTCGTCATAAAATTCCCCCTTGATGAATATTTTCTTGCCTTTCCTTATAAGCTTATTACGAGTAAAAAAATATAATTCAGGAGTACCTGGACAAAAAGTTAGCTGTAAAATGTTTGTAAATTATGGCGTTTTTCCCATAAGTTAAAAAGGAATTTTAAATCTGGAGAAAAACCAATCATCATCATACTTTCTCTTTTTAAAGTATCTGGTTCTTTGTATAGCTATATTGCTTGCATTTAATTTTATTACAGCTTCATTATATCCATAACTATCCTGCAGCATGGCGTTCACCTTGTTTATTCGCTGGTCATTAAAATGACTGTAAACCATACGGAGAAAATTGTAATGTACGTGTTCAAAGGTTACTTTATAGGGATGTTGGGTCCTAAATTTATGAAAAACCAGGATTTCTGGATAAATGCTGCATGAATATCCAAAAAGCCAGAGCTTTAAAGAAATTTCCTCATCTTCATGCCCCCATACTATAAATCCCTTATCAAATCCCTCAATATCCTCAAAAACAGTTCTTTTAATACAAAGGCAGCCTCCCGGCAAAAAGGGAATTTTTTTGACAGCCCTGGGCCTTTCTGTATACCATTTTGCTTTTAGAGACTTATCCCATGTTAGTCCATATCCCGCAGCAATGGGATTTTCCATGACTCCAATTCCAGGAGATACGGCGTCATATTGACCCAGGGAGGATACTAGTTTATCTATCCAATGGTTATTAAAGGTCAAATGTGCATCACAGAAAATTAGTACACTGCCCTTTGCTTTTTCGGCTCCATAATTTCTGGCTCTGGCAGCACCCATACCTTCAGTTCTATAAAGCCCTATTGTTTGATATTTTTTTTCAATGCCATTACAGCAGTTATCACTAGATCCATCATCTATAACAATTACTTCATAATCTGTTTTATTAGTTGATGCAAACAAGGAATCAAGGGTCATGATTATGTTCTTACCTTCATTTTTACAGGGTATAATTATTGACACTAACACCTGCAGCTCTCCTCTCCATGAGTATAAAGAAAACTTGGCTCGCGCCAGTAGTTCTAGCATTTTTAATGCGTAGAAATACCAGTCCTTTGGGCGCCAGTAGTTCTAGCATTTTTAATGCGTAGAAATACCAGTCCTTTGGGCGCCAGTAGTTCTAGCATTTTTAATGCGTAGAAATACCAGTCCTTTAGGGCGCCAGTAGTTTAAAATAAATTCTAGCGGTTGATGGTTCTAGCTGCTATCATCAGACCAAAAAGATAGCGGGCTGCATATCCCATCCACTGAAGTGAAGCAAGTAGATATTTAAAAGGGTGCCAGCACCCTTTTAAATATCTACTTCTAGCTCTTTCATTACATTTGATATTTTATTGAAGAGGGTAGCAGTATCTGAGCCTGCAAATAAAAGCCCAACAGCCCTGTTGTTGCTGTCTAGTATTAGTGAACCACTATCTCCTGGAGCTGATTTTATGTCACTTAAAACCTGTTCTGTAAATACTGCATAACTGTCTTCACCTAAAGCTACCTTCATTGTAACATCCACAGCCTTAATAGTGCCCTCAGTATAGCCAGTAGTCCTGCCATTCTTTTTAACCCTATCTCCCAGTTTAGGGTCAGCTACACCTCTAACCTCTCCAATTTCTAAAATCTCATCATTAATATCAACTTGCGCCGGCTTTGCTACAGCGGCATCAACAATGTTGTTTTGATTACTGGTTTTCATGAGCTTCATGGAATAGGATGGTTTTACCATTTTAAATACAGTATTAACTGTTGAGACTGCGGCTGCTGCAACAGGGCAGTCGCTTTCTGCCATGATTTTTGATATTGGAGCATATCTATACAAATAGGCTACAACGTCTTTATCCAATTTGCCCCCATCATAGGCTCCAGGCTGTAGAATGGCATCTCCTTGCCTGGCCCTTCCGTCTCTTCCATTAGTTACATTGGCCAGGACATGATTATTAGAAAGGAGCAGTCTTTCCCCAGTTCTTTTGTCTCGCACTATGGCCCCCAAGGTGCCTGCTGAAATGGCATAATGGCCAATGCTGCATCCTGGCCTAACTGGTCTATATCTTTGGGTATTTACTAGAAGCCTCATCTCCCCTATTTCAATAACATCAGTTTTTGCCTCTTCGATTTTATCAGGTATAACCTGATGGGACCTTAAATCCCCTTTTTTCACTTTTTTCTTTACAAATACAACTACTGATTCCTCAGCTGTTGCCTTTCCTCCCTTTTCCTTATAGCCAACGCCCACTCCAACAACATTATCCATATCTAAAATCTTTTTTCTGTTTTTTTGCAAGGCCTGATAAATATTCTTCATTACTTGACACCCCCAATACATAATATGTTTCAGGAGTGTAACTGCTACATAATCTAGTTAAAGAGATAAATTAATAACCTTCCTGAATCCTTATAGAAATAGAAAGGTTACGAATTTAAAACAAAATTATTACTACAGCGAAAGGTTACTCGTTTCGTCACATTCCTGCGCCATGGGGACTACGACATGGGGACGGTTCCATCGTCTTCCCTTCGGACCTTCGTTGCACTACGGTGACGCTAGGAACCGTCCCCATGGTTCCGCTAATTGCTAAATTTCGCTGTAGTATTATTATTTATTTATTATTAACAGTAAAATTATCAGGATTAAACTAAAGTCTTTTCTTGAACTTTGTAGAAGTATAATTAAAATAATAAACAATAACACATCTTCATCAATATACCCCAAGGGGCCGGAAAGCTTTGCAGGTTGTATAGAATAGATCTCTTTATGCAAGGATGTCAATTCTTTAGAAGACCCCTTAAAATAGTCCATGTATTCATCTGCACCATATTCAATAGCTTTTTCTTCTTCAACATCTGCCTCTAATTTTTCATTAACTATCTCCTGTTCAAGTTCACCTTCTTTTTCTTCAGTCTCCTGTGAGGCTTTTGGAACTGTATTTTTTTTACTGCTAGTCTCATATTCATTACTAGTAAATCTAAAGTTTCTTCGCAAAAAAATTCCTCCTTGTCTTTATGTCATCCTTTTTAACTCCCTAATAAAGAATGACATATTTAATGTTTTCATGGAATCATCCAACAGGCGTTGCCTATTTTCTGATAAATATGGTTTAATTGCCAATAATAGGTTAACAGCAGGATCCATATGCTTCATTCTAGAGCTTACGCTTTCAATTTCTTTTGATTTTTGATTTAGAATACCACTTATCATGTTTTTAACACTTTCTTCCTTTTCAGGATTACCCATCAACAATGCTAACCGGTTAATGTTTTTCATGAGATCATCACTATCTAGCATTGAAAGGATTTGGTTTATATCTAATTTATTGTTACTTCCCACCATTTTCCCCCCTAATTTATTTAATAAAGGTGCTGCATGACTGTACTAAATTACCAGCCATGCAGCAATTTAGTATTTCATTTACTCTTCAAGATTAGCTTCAAATCCTCCAAAAAGGTTTGGCATCAAGAATAGCAACAACAGGATAATAATCAATAATTCATCTTCAATTATCCCTATAGGACCCTGCCCCATGAACAAAAACAGGATAATGATGATAATCAACCAGCTATTGTCCTTGCATTTTGGTGGACGATGACTCATTTAGGAAAACCTCCTTATATTTGTTTAACTTCACTTTTATAGTATGAATGCTAATTGAAAAGTGTTACCCTAATTAATTCTGTTATTTAAATTGTTTACAAGACTTAGTAACAACCTTTATTTAATTCCATAAAATGTTATTAAAAAGGGAGTGATTTTTTATGGATCATGAAAAAAGAGAGTTGTCAGATCAATTACATGGGACCATAAATGTTCCTCATATAAGAGAACCATATCCACCTATTAAAGTTATGGAACCCAATCCACAGTATGCCAATATTCTTCTAGATAGCTACGCAGGCACAGTAAGTGAAATGACGGCAATTAGTATGTATCTCTATCATCACTATGTTTCAGAGGATGCCCTGCCAGAATTTGCTGATGTAGTTGAAGGAGTTGCCATTGTAGAAATGTTTCATTTGGAGATATTGGCTAAGCTGATTATCCTTTTAGGAGGAGACCCTAGATATTTAGGATCCAATGGGGCGTGGTGGTCAGGCAGGTATGTTAATTATCTCACCGGTGAGCCATGTTTGCAGATTCATGCAGACATACAAGCAGAAAAGGCAGCTATCAAGCAGTATCGACAGCAGATAATTGCCATTGATGATCCCCATGTGCAAAATATGCTGCAGCGTATAATTAAGGACGAACAGCTTCATTTGTCATTATTCAAAAAACTCCTGGATAAATATTGTCCCAGACCTTCTTGTCATCCTTAAGCCACAGATAGTACAAGGCCAATTCGGATAGCCAAACGTAATTATCATTTCTAATAGGGGAATCGAAAACCGGGGAGGAGACTCTCCCCGGTTTTTACATTTATCATTTATCCTTTGTCTTTCTCTTTGGTTCCGCAGCTGCCCAATGAGGTTGTGTGGCAGATATCAGCTTTAGATGAAGCTTGGGGTGTAAAGACCATTCCACCAAACTCGCTGGAAAAGGCCTTCCACAGGGTATACATCATAAAAAGCATAACAATCATGAATGGGAAGGCAGATGCAATAGAAGCAGTTTGCAGGGCTGATAACCCTCCTGCCAGCAGCAAAACTGCTGCAACAGCACCTTTTGTGACTCCCCATACAACCCTCAATGAAGAATCAGGATCAGGATCCCCCCCTGAAGTCAAGGCTGCACTTACATAGGTGGCAGAGTCAGCTGAGGTTATGAAAAATGTAGCAATCATTAAAGTTGCAAGAAAGGACATCAAACCTACCATTGGGAAATGGCCAAGGGTCACAAAGAAGGCCGAGGATACACTGGCAGATACTGCTTCTGCGATTCCACCTACACCAAAAAGCTCGATCCAGAGTGCAGAGCCCCCAAATGAGCTCAGCCAGATAAAGCTAAAGAGAACTGGTGCGAACAAGGAACCAATTACAACTTCTCTTACTGTACGTCCACGGGAAATACGGGCAATAAATGCGCCGCAGAAGGGACCCCATGCTATCCACCATGCCCAGTAAAATACTGTCCAGGAGCCAAGCCAATCGTAACCAGTATGCTCAGCCATTACCCCATAGGGATCAGCATACAAACTCATCCAGAGAAGGTTTTGAAGATAATAACCCACAGTGGTAACAAAAGTATTAAGGATAAATTTTAATGGCCCAAAGAAAATGAAAAACGCTATGAAAATAAGGGCCAGGGTCATATTCACGTAGCTTAAATATTTAATACCCCTGTCAATACCTGTAACCACAGATACTGTAAAAAGAACTGTAATAACTGCTATGATTCCTAAGGTCATTGGTATTGTATCTGGAGTTTCATAATTCATGGACAAGCCGGTAGTAATCTGCATTGCACCAAGCCCAAGAGAAGTGGCAACACCAAAAATAGTTGCAAATACTGATAAAATGTCAATGGCCTTGCCCAGTGTACCCCTGGTTCCCTTTTCCCCAAGAATAGGTGCAAAGGTGGAACTGACCAGAAAGGGCATTCCCTTTCTAAATGAAAAATACGCAAGGGCCATACCAACTAGAGCATATACTGCCCATGGATGCAGACCCCAGTGGTAGAAGGTATACCTCATTGCTTCCTCTGCTGCTGCTGCACTTCCAGGCTCAGCAAAGGGAGGCCCTCCAAAGTGATACATCGGTTCTGCTATACTCCAAAACACCAATCCAATTCCCATGCTGGCACTAAAGAGCATGAAAAACCATGTTATGGTTGAATATTCTGGCTTTTCATCATCCTTGCCCAGCTTGATCTTACCAAACTTGCTAATGGCCACTACAATACAAAAGAGCAGGAATAGGGTCATGGCAAGAAGATAAGACCAGCCAAAATTGCCTGTGAGAAATGCTAAAATGCTGCTAAAAACACCGCCAGCCTGTTCTGGCATCAGTACTGTCCAGATAACAAAGATAGCAGCTATAATAGCAGAAATCCAGAAAATGTGGTTGTCAACTCTTTTAAAAATACTCACAAAATACACCTCCAAACAGTTTTTTCCCTTTTACTGTTAACACCTACACAACAAAATCTTCAAAGCATTAAAGTTTTGGCCTAGTTCACCTCCTGTTTTAATAGCGCTTAAGACTAATGTTGTCAGTATTTTCCCTTTGATTAAATATTAAAAAAATTAAGTTTCAAATTATTTTTCTTTATATGAATTTTCAATTTATTATACTTATAATAATATCCTGGTATTCTTTGGTCAAGTTAAATATATTTTGATGTTTTTCTTGTTGGATAGCTGTGTTTAACAACTGAAAAACTTTAGGTATTTCATAAAGCTTATTTACCAGACCTTCATCCAATTAAATCTAACTTATAATTAGCTAATTGTGTTGAAGGTCTGAGTTAACATTATTTTTATAGAAAACTTCTCGCCATAACTATTTGGCCAGGTGGATTTACAATAAATTCTCTATCCCAATCACCAGAAACAAGCTTCTCTAACAGTCTAAGTGAGCCTTCACGTTCTTCAAAGGCAACACCTAGAAA
>JAGXSK010000332.1 GCA_018333845.1 Clostridia bacterium
ATCAAGACAATGCCGATAACATATAGAATAGATTTTAATTTCATCAGCTAAACATCCTTCAGTAATATTCCTTCATATTCTACCACATTTAAGTAAAATAGAGAACATTAGATAATCTGCTTCCATATGTTTATCAGCCTATTGAAGACAACTCTAGATCACCCCAAATACCAATCTCCCCCTGCATGATAATTATTATTCCTGATATAAATTGGTTTTCCCTGGCTGCATTTATAACCTTTTCTATTTGACTTGCATACCGGACCTGATTTGCAACCATTGTTGCAAAGGCATCAGCAAAAGCAAGCCGATGATTATATTTATTAATAGAAATAATAGTATATGTTGTAATTTAAGTCAATTTTAATTTTTCATAATATTTTAATAAAAAGATGCCTTGAAAAGTTTTTTACTAACAAGGATGATTATGTTATGATTAATCTACTCAAAGGGGGTGATTTTATTACTGAGGGCAAGTCTGAAAAAGCAGTACTTGTAGGCATTGAAATGCCAGGCAATCATTTAATGAGTACTGAAGCATCACTAGAGGAATTGGCTGAGCTTGCTAAAACTGCAGGAGCAGATGTTTTAGATAAGGTAATTCAAAAAAGAACCAGACCTGATAGTGCCTACTATATGGGCAAGGGCTTTGCTGAAGAACTCGGCTTAAGAGTACAAGAACTGGAAGCTAACTTGATAATAGTCGATGAAGAACTGTCCGGTACTCAAATTAGAAATCTCGAAGAAACAACAGGAGTTAGAGTCATTGACAGAACTGCACTTATTCTTGATATCTTTGCCCAGAGAGCAAAGAGCAGAGAAGGAAAACTACAAGTAGAATTAGCTCAACTTAATTATCGTCTTCCAAGATTAACCGGTTTTGGTCTCCAATTATCCAGATTAGCAGGTGGAATAGGAACCAGGGGCCCCGGGGAAACAAAGCTTGAAACCGATAGAAGACATTTGAAAAATCGAATCAATGACATAAGAAAACAAATAGCTCAAGTTTCCCAGCAAAGAAGAATAAAAAGCTTAAGCAGAAATCCTAATACTCCTTTAATAGTCTTAATTGGCTATACAAATGCAGGGAAATCCTCAATAAGGTATAGACTTCTCAGAGAGGTTCCAGCTACAGGCCAAAACATCTCCAATGAAGACCAGGGTACAGATAAACTATTTGCAACTTTAGATCCTACCATACGAGGCATCAGGCTTAATAATGGGCGAGAAGTATTAATAGGTGATACTGTAGGTTTTATTCAAAAGATCCCCCATCAACTCGTCACTGCATTTAAAACCACTTTAGATGAAGTTTTAGATGCAGATTTGTTATTGCATGTAGTAGATATAAGCAACCCTTTTATCAAGGAGCACCAGGAAGCAGTTTATAAGGTCCTTGAAGAAATTGGTGCTGTAAAAATCAAAAGAATTACAATTTATAATAAAATTGATTTGACAGACCTTAAAGTGCTACCCAAGCCCCTGGATCAATCTCCCTATTTAGCTTTTTCAAGTAAAACTGGACAGGGATTAAATGATTTATTAGATTTAATAGAAAAAGAACTTCCAGAAAAAAAGGTTGTCATAAATATACTTTTGCCTTTTTCCCAGGGCAAGATGGTTTCTGAGGTACATGCTAATTGCAGCATCCTTGAAATCAGGTATACTCCTGAAGGAATCTATTTCAAGCTAGAAGTTCCATCTTATTTTTATCCAAAAATAAAGAAATTCCTTGCAAAGGAATGGTGAACTAAAATTTTCCAGAATAACAACTCATAAAACTGTCTAAACTAACTACTGAAAGGATTCGTAATGGCCAGCAATGACTACTGAGTAAGATGTTTTACCGTTTTATAAGAGCTTTGTTAGTAGTCATATGGAGGACATTTGCGAATCCTTTCTGGGAAATCATCCAGCACCCTGTTTTTTTAATATTATTTTATTGTTATAAATTACTATGGTATTTCGCCCGTTATTTTTCCCTTCATAGAGAGCCATGTCTGCCATTTTAACTATTTCATGATATGATACTATATTATTTAAATCAAGTTCACTAATACCCATTGTAATGGTAACCCTATTAGCTAGTGGGCTTTTTTCATGCTCAATATTCTTATCATTTAGCATCTCCATAATCCTTTTACCCAATCTAACTGCCTGATCTGCGTTAGTTTCAGGCAGAATAACGGCTATTTCCTCTCCACCATATCTAGCTATATAATCAGTAGCTCGACATGCAGATCTAAAAATTCTACCAACCTCTTTTAAAACCTCATCACCAGCCTGGTGTCCATAATAATCATTGTATGGTTTAAAATAATCAATATCAGCAAGAATTAAAGAGTACACCCTTTCGTATCTGATTGAAAGGTTATGTAATTTTTCCAGTTCAATATCAAAGGCACCACGATTCCATATTTCCATAAGCGCGTCTTTTTTCGACAAATGCTTAAGCAAATGGTTTAACTCTTTTAGTTCCTCATTTTTCTGCCGCAGTTGGTCAGCATAAAACTTAATACTAAGATGGGCACGAACCCTTGCCAGCAACTCTGGCATAAATACAGGTTTTGTAACAAAATCAACTGCCCCTGCCTGAAAACCTGAAACTATGTCAGATTTATCTGCTCTAGCTGTAACAAAAATTACAGGAATATCCCTTGTACTTGGCTCCCTTTTAAGAGCTTTACAGACATTAAAACCATTTGTTTTAGGCATCATCACATCAAGCAGCATTAAATCAGGCTTTAAATCATATGCTGACTTAAAACCTTCATATCCATCATGAGCCTGAATAACTTGATAGCCCTCTTTTTCAAGTAGTTTGGTCAGGAATATTCTATTAAGCTTGTCATCATCAACCACTAGAATTGTAGCTCCAGGTTTAGACTCCACTGCATTCACCCTTAAACCAAGCATTAAATCTTAATATTCTCTAAATTTTTTATTAATCCTTTCAATTAATGGAAAGTTTCATAAAAACTTGTATTAAATTAATAAGCTTATCAAAGCTGCTACTATTATCCCCATAACTCCCCCTAAAATAACTTCTAATGGTTTGTGTCCCAATAGTTCTTTTAATTTCTTCCGATGTTTTAATGGAGGCTCTTTGTCTGATTTAGACTGTAATAGCCTATGTAAATCCTCTTTAATTTTGTTTATTTCTGATGCATGCTTGCCAGCCTGCCAGCGTACTCCTGCTGCATCGTGTGCAACAATAAGGGTCAATACTAATGATATGGTAAAATACGGGCTTTTAAAACCATGGGATATTCCCATGGCTGTAGTCAAAGCAGCAGTCAAGGCCGTGTGAGAACTGGGCATTCCTCCAGTACTAATTAGAATTTCTAAATTTAATTTTCCATCTAAAAAATAATCCAAAATAACTTTTAAAACTTGTGCTAAAATCATGGCTGTAAGGGCACATAATAGCTCATAACTTATCAGCATTATTTACTGCACCTTCTTTGATTTGCTTTTTGTTTTAGATTACCACAATATAGGTTCCATTGCATGTAGAACTGCAATTTTTTAATTTTTTCAAAAAAAAATCTTGCCTGTTCAGGAAGGAATGAACAAGCAACATTTTCATTTTTCAATGAATTTTTTCTTTACTTAATTAAACCATTATCCTGTAAGAAATCCCTGGCAACCTTAGCAGCATCTAATCCTTCAAGATCTACTAACATGTTAAGCTCCATTAAGGCTTCATTTGTCAAAAGTGCAGACAGCTGGTTTAAAATTCCCGGTATTTCAGGATAAGCATCAATTATTTCCTTACGAATGGTTGGTGCAGGATTGTATACTGGAAAACAATTTTTATCATCTTTTAAAACATCTAACCCAAATGCAGAGATCCTGCCATCGGTTGCAAAGCCTACACCCAAGTCAGCTTGCTGTTGTTTTAAAGCATCTTCAGTTAAACCCATTGCTACAAACATTACCTCAACTTTATTTACATCAAAGCCATAGATTTCTGCAAACCTTGGCAAACCGTCTTCCCTTTCATACCACTCATCACGCATGGCAAACTTAAACTTCTTGTCTGGATTATTTTCAATGTACTCTACAAGCTCAGATATTGTATTAATCCCAAATTCATCAGAAAAACCAGGTCTAGCCATAAATACATATGTGTTATTGGCAGGAGCATAATCCAACCACACTATATTGTTTTTTTCTAAATCCCATTCCTTGACTATTTGATAAGCCTTTTCCGATTCGTATACAGGTTCGTGTTGCATTTGTCTCATCAAAACAGTGCCAGTGTACTCATAGTATACATCAATTTCACCTGTTTCAATGGCTGGTCTTAGAATAGCAGTTTCTCCAAGTCCTACCTCATTTACTACTGGATACCCATGGTACTCAAGGAGTGCAACTAGCATTTCACCTAAAATGATATTTTCAGTAAAAGTTTTAGATGCTACAGTAATGGAAGGACCTTCAGCATCTCCACCTTTACCACCACCGCAGCCTGCTACAACTAAAAGTGCCAGGATTAGTAAAACACTTATTATAATACTTTTTGTTTTCCTCATTAAACTTCCTCCTCGTATAATATGTTTTGTAAACCTAAACTTTAAAATTTCCAGTTAGAATTTTGTTCTTTGAAAAGCGAATCACTTTTACAGACTTTGTTATTTATTTATAATGATCTGCTGACAATATTTATTTTGCATTTACTTGCCCCCTTTCCATAACATAACTTTATGACTTTTATTGTTTCGTTAATATTATATTTAGTATTGTTTTATAATTAATCCACATCAATTACTGGGCCAGGAGGTCCAAATCTATGCTCAATGATATTCATGGATCGGTCTATTAATATTGCCATCAAGGCCCCAAGACCTGCACCTACTATTGTAAATTCCGGCCAGTTCATATTCAGGCCCGCAATTATCAACCTGCCAAGACCTCCTGCACCTATTAAGCCTGCCAGAGTGGCAGTACTTACGGTAATTACCGTGGATGTTCTTATACCTGCAAGAATTACTGGAAGAGCCAAAGGCAACTCAACTTGAAAGAAAACCTTTGTTGCACTCATGCCCATTCCTCTAGCAGCCTCTTTAACATCAGGGCTCACCCCTGCCAAACCTGCTATAGTATTTCGTGCTATTGGCAGCAGGCCATAAATAACCAGGGCATATAGTGCCGATTTAAAGCCTAGTCCTAATACTGGTAAAAATAATGCTATCACCGCAAGGGGCGGTATAGTTTGCCCGGCATTTAAAACTGCCATAACAGGCTCCGAGAAATTTCGACTCATTGGCCGCGTTAAAAATATGCCAATTGGCAAAGCAATGGCAGTTGCTACAACAAGCACTATACCTACTAGAATAAGGTGTTCCGCAATGTGCTGGGGAGCTCTTTCAAATAAAGCCACCAAAAGGCGATCTTTATTCATAAGATCAGCCTCCAATCTTACTTACATGTTTTTTAAGTTCACGCCAGGTTAACATACCAACAAGCTTTTCACCATCAAGAATTCCAACAACATCAGTGTCTTTTTCTAACATGGCAGCCAATGCGTTGTTTAGGGGTTCATAAAGCTGAACAAATGCAGAGTGGCCTTTTATTACTTCTTCAATAGTACGGTTTCCTAAATCTTTCAATTCTTCTGCAGTAATAAAGCCAACTGGTCTGTCCTCCCTGTCAACAACAAAACAAGCCATATGCTTTTCCAATTTACTTTTAATTAAAGTCACGTCAATATCTTTTACCGTACATTCAACTTGCTCCATTAGATGACTACATTTGCTCAGGCCAAGCATTTTAACCCCTCTATCTGCACCAACAAATTCTGCCACAAAGTCATTAGCTGGAGCGGATAAAATTTCTTCAGGGGTACCATATTGAACAATTTGTCCTTCATTCATAATTGCAATTTTATCACCCATTTTAATAGCTTCATTAATACTATGGGTAACAAAGCAGATGGTTTTTTTAATATCCTGCTGTATCTTTAAAAATTCATCCTGTAAATATGACCTTACAAGGGGATCAACTGCACCAAAGGGTTCATCCATTAGCATTATTGGGGGATTAACCGCCATGGCTCTTGCTACTCCAACTCTTTGCATCATACCTCCGCTAAGCTGATAGGGATATTTATCACGCACTACCTCAGGATCAAGTCCAACCAGGGTAAGAAGCTCATCTACCCTTTTTGCAATTTTATCTTTAGGCCATTTTAGAAGCTTGGGTACAATTGCAACGTTGTCTTTAATGGTTTTATGGGGCAATAATCCAATCTGTTGTATTACATAACCAATATTTTGTCTAAGTTCATCTGGATTTTTCTCCATGGCATTTTGCCCATTTATAAATATATTTCCAGATGTTGGCTCTATTAATCTATTAATTAGCCTTAGTGTAGTGCTTTTTCCACAACCAGATGGTCCCACAAATACACAAATTTCTCCTGCCTTAACATGCAAATCAATGCCATTTACTGCAGGTATTTTTTGCCCTGGATACTTTTTTGTTAATTTCTCTAGTCTAATCAATTTGCTCCCCCCTACACTAACTATTAAACCTTAAACCAGGAGAAATAAGTCTTTTCTCAATCTTACCCAAGATAAAGTCTAGGGCTAATGATATAACGGCCACTATTATTGCCCCTACAAGAATCATGTCATAATTAGACCTGGTAATTCCATGCTGAATAAGCCTTCCCAAACTCTGTACTCCAATGAATGTTGCCACAGTAGTCATGCCAGTTGTGAGAACAACTGTTATTCTAATGCCTGCAAATATTACAGGCAAGGACAAGGGTAATTCTATTTCCCAAAAGATTCTCCAGGAAGACATTCCCATGCCTTTCCCAGCTTCCAAAACTGACTTGTCAACAGACTTAACTCCCTTGTAAACGTTCCTTAATAAAGGCAACATTGCATACATTACTAGTGCTGTAGCAGCCGATTTAATGCCCAAACCTAAAAAGGGTATGGTTACAAATATACTAAATAATGCCAGACTTGGAATACACATAAATAAATTTGCAATGCTTAAAGATATCTGTGCCAAACGTTCATTCCTAGTGATGATAATGCCAACGGGAATCCATAATAACAATGATATAGCAACAACAATAAGTACTACATGGAAATGAACTTGGGCATAGATAGCTATACGTTCAGTATTATTCAAAAAATACCCAATTGGATCCATGATTCACCCCCTCTCCCATCTATACTGCGTGAATAGTTAACTTGAATATTATTTGGCTACTATAATGTTTTAAATCATCATACCAACAACAATGCTTCATTACAATAAAAAACATTATCCAGATAAATAGTCAATCAACTGTTTACAAGCTGTTTATGCAATTCTTGTTCCATTTAAAACCCAAAACCAAAACACTGGTATTTTCCTTGTTTTATTGGAAAAGTTTTATACATAACACTTCTTTTAATGCATATTTTTTTGCATAATAAAGCGGCCTGGTTATCTTTTCCCATTGTTCTTTTGGTCCATCTGCAAATTATTTTGCAATGCAAAAAACAACACCTAAATGACAATAACTTTTTAATGATAATTAATAACTATACCCAAACCTAGTTTTTTTGCCTTTTCGTAAATTAAATGTCCTAATGCTATATCATTTAAAGATAGGCCTCGGTGCCAAAACAGAATTCTTTCCTTATCACTTTCACGGCCAGCCTTTTTCCCAGCCACAATTTCACCAAGCTCTCCATGCAGAGTTTCTAAAGAAAGCTTTCCTGCGTCAACATGCTTTCTTAAGCTTCCAAATTTACCACCCTTGCACTGTCCCCAGTCATCCACAACTAACTTATCCATAACATCTGTCAGTTCAAAATCAACTGCACTAATTGTCCCATAAGGAACAACAAATGTTCCTTCTCTAACCCACTCTGTTTTTAACAGCACCTCAGGTTCTATTAATCTGGTAGCTTCAACCATTATATCTGCTCCCTTTAGACACTCCTCACTTGTTTCTACAGCTTTAACTGGTTTTCCTAGATAATCACTTAATCTTGCTGCAAACTCATTTCTTGATTCAGGTCTTTTGCTGTTAACTCTTATTTCCTCAAAATCAAATACTTCATCTAAGAGAACTACATTCCACCAGGCCGTACCCCTTGAACCCAAGTGTCCCAGGATCCTGCTATTTTTATTGGCCAGGTATTTCGCTCCAATAGCTGTTAGAGCTCCTGTTCTCATCGAGGTGAGTTCTGTGGCATCTACTATTGCGATTGGAACGCCAGTTCTAGGGTCATACAGGTTTAATAAAGCCAGCTCTGAGGGCAATCCTTGTTTATAGTTATAGACATAATCTCCAACAACTTTTACTCCAGCCATATTAATAGGCTCTATATAGCCCCTTAGTATATTAAAATGTCCATTAAAATCGGGATTAGGGATAAGATGTTCTCTTGGTTCAATGACAACCTGTCCATTTCCCTGTGCAAGTAAACTGGCTTCTACTGCGTCCATTATTTCTTTATTGGTCAAATTTAACTTCTCTATGTCATTTCCAGTTATAAATAATAAATCAATTGACTTTTTCAAAATCAGCGCTCCTTCTTTTTAAAATATTAATTTTAAACCCCTTAAATGCTCTCGCCCACGTCTTAATAATAAGAGGAATGCTCTCCTCTCAGAGTAACATTCCTCTTGCACGATATTTTACTGATCAGTTTTTATCATTAAATTAGACACGCCAGCTAGCAAAAATACTTCAATTTAATTTATTATTTTTTAAACTAAAATTAGAAAAGCATTTCTTTATCAATTTGCATTAAATAGCTTTTTACCATCTGTCTGCCCCTGTATAACCTGGTTTCTACTGTTCTAGCTCTCAGTCCCAGGGTCTGGGCTATCTCTACATAAGACATGTTGTTATGGTAATAGAGATTTAAAACATCTCTATATTTTTCCGGCAACATGCTAAATGCTTTCTTTACAGCAGCTAAATTTTCTTTTTTTAAATACATTTCCTCAGGCGTGTTGCTTTTACCATCTCTAATATCAGTTTTGTAAAGCAATACAGTCTTTTTAGATTTGCGCAGCCAGTTTTTACACCTATTACTGGCAATAGCATACAACCATGTACTAAATTTGCACTGGTTCTTAAAATTAGGAAGGGCGTTATATGCTTTAAAGAATACTCCCTGTGTTACTCCCTTGGCATCTTCTGGATTACAGCCCATTTTACAAATAAATGCATATATTTGTTTTTCGTACCTGATTACAAGTTCATCATATGCATAATTATCTCCAGCTAACACAAGCAAGATTAGTTCCTGATCAGTTAAATTCACTAACCCAACCCCTGTCATAATAATTTATAATCATACATATAATAACATTTATTATTCCACCTTTTCAACTGACTCACTTTTACCAATAATCTTGCTGCACACATGGGTCACTTTTTTGGCCAAAAATCCACCTGAAAACCTGGTAGGTTCAAAGGCTATAATGAACGCTTCTGGATCAAAAAACTTAACAGTTTCTTCAAGTCTGTTACAGCATTTTCTTTTGGCTAATATATTTAAAACTAATCTTTGACCATCTCTACCTTCTGCCAACCAACTGGTAACACCAAAACCCTGTTCCCTTAATATATTTGGCAGATCTTCTGACAGGTTACTAGTTATAACTTGTATTTGAGTAAATCCCAGAGCCATTTTATGTTCAATATAACTTCCAAGTATAATACCAAAACCATAGCTAGCACAATAAACTATTAAATTAAGCATATTATCTAGATTAGATAATACAATTGACAACCCAGATATATATATAAAAACTTCGATAACACTTATTACTGCTGCTACCTGGGTTTTACCCCTTACAACAAATATGGTTCTTAAAGTAAATAGGGTAACATAGGTAATCTGGATTAAAAATATAATTAATAAAATCATGCTATCCTCTCCATTTAATCTAATTATCTAAGGTGCTATTGCAGAAAAAAGACCTTTGCTAGGAAAAAATGGCAAAGGTGTTTATCGAAATAAATTGCTCATCATAATTATACTCCCTGAATTTTACATTGTCTAGTACAGTAATGGAGTTATATCTTTTTACTGAACCTAACCTTATTTTCCCAGGTCAAGTTATTAGAATACCATAATAAAACCCTGCACTAATTGCAGGGTTTTATTATTATGCCAACGCCATCAGGTATCACAGTGACTACTGCATCCCTTTCCTTTTCAGCTACAGCCATTTCAAATGCTGCTTCTAAGGTAGGTGCAAATTCCAGTGGAAATTAGCAAGGTAATCATATTTTTGCCTCCAATAAAATTAGTTTAATTCATCAAGGGTTAAAGAAAAGCTTCCAACATAATGTTCCATAAAATATTGTACTTCAGGCAGGT
>JAGXSK010000333.1 GCA_018333845.1 Clostridia bacterium
TACAGGTTCATTTAATGCCTCCTTAATTTCTTTAGCTGTTATATCAATGGTCTTTGGCAGACCTGCCACTAAATCCCTGCCCCTTACAGGTACTACCATGTTAATCCGTTCCTCACCCTCATGTGGCGGAAAATATGCTGCTCCAACTTGTATTTTTAATTCTTCTGCTGTTCTTTCGCCAATCATAAGGTTATAGTTTCTTTTAATATGCTGAACAATTGCTTCATCCATTTCATCTCCACCAATACGGATGGACCTGGATGTTACTATGCCACCTAATGATATAATAGCTACTTCAGTAGTTCCTCCACCAATATCCACAATCATATTCCCTGTTGGCTCATGAACTGGAAGTCCAGCTCCAATGGCTGCAGCCATTGGCTCCTCTATCAAGTAAACCTCCTTGGCTCCTGCCTGCATTGCAGCCTCCCTTACTGCCCTTTCTTCAACAGCAGTAATACCTGAAGGAATACAAACTACCACTCTTGGTCTTACAATGGTGCTTCTGCCCTTTTTGTTTAGTGCCTTGTTGATAAAATAGCGAAGCATGGCTGATGTTATGTCAAAATCTGCAATAACACCATCCTTCATTGGTCTAATGGCAACAATGTTTCCTGGTGTCCTGCCTATCATCTTCTTGGCTTCTTCACCCACTGCTAAAACTGCTCCTGTCTCTCTTTGAATTGCTACAACAGAAGGCTCTGTGGAAATAATGCCTTTTCCGCGTAAATGAACAAGTGTATTAGCTGTACCCAGGTCTATTCCTAGATCTTTTGCAAAAAACATGTATGTTTACTCCTCTCCAAGTTAGGATCTCTATATTTCGCTACAGACAATTATAGTATAGCATTAAATCTACTATCAAGGGGTAAGATTTGGGACTAAATTATGGCTAATTCCTTTAAACTCTTATACCTGTTTGCTCCAATAATTATATGGTCAAGAACTTCTATTCCCATTATTTCCCCTGCCTTTACAAGCCTGTTGGTCACCTGTATATCTTCTCTGCTGGGTTCAGGATCACCACTTGGATGATTATGGACCAGTATTACCGAAGCCGCACTTTTTTCAAGGGCTTTTTTAAAAACCTCTCTAGGATGAACAATAGAGCTATTTAAGCTTCCAATAGAAACTTCATCTATTCCAATAACATGGTTTTTAGTACTTAGGCTAATTACCCGAAAATGCTCCTTATCTAGAAACTGCATTTCCATGACCAAATCAACCACATCTGATGGATTAGTAATTTTAGGCTTAGCCATGTTTGCTTCCTTGTATATCCTGTGTCCAAGCTCAATTGCTGCTTTTATCTGGGCACTCTTTGCCAAGCCTATCCCCTCAAAACTGCTAAGTTCTTCTATGGATATATTAGCTAGTTCCTTTAAACTACCACAATGATGCAAAATCCTGTTAGCCATATCAATAGCTGTTTCTTTTCTATTTCCTGTCCTTAAAAGGATTGCCAAGAGTTCACTAGAATTTAATGCTGATGCTCCCTTTTGCAGTAAACGCTCTCTCGGTCGAATATCCTCGGGCATTTCCTTTACCGTCAGCCGATATTCATCAGTCACTAATGATCATCCCCCAAAAACCTTAATATTAAATTCTGGCAGGTAATCTACCAGTTTGGATATAGGCAAACCCACAACGTTAAAATAATCCCCCTGGATTTTTTCAACTAGTACTGCACCATAACCTTGAATAGCATATGAACCAGCCTTGTCCATGGGCTCACCAGTGGCAATATAATTATCAATAACTTCTTTTGTCAGTTCCTTAAAATGAACTTTAGTAATACATTGGTCGAGAACCTGTTTTTTCGTTTCACCCATATCAAGTAATACGATTCCCGTTATCACTTCGTGGGTATCTCCGCTTAGTTTTTCCAACATGATTCTTGCATCTTCTTTTCCCAAAGGCTTGCCTAGAATATCACCCCTATGAACTACTATTGTATCAGCAGCCAGGATGATTCCCTTTGATACCTTCTCAGCTACCCATAATGCCTTCATGTAAGATAATTCCTTTACATATTCTATTGGAT
The DNA here is from genome assembly GCA_018333845.1 of Clostridia bacterium. GTDB lineage: Bacteria > Bacillota > DSM-16504 > Desulfitibacterales > Desulfitibacteraceae > Desulfitibacter. The sequence goes on from JAGXSK010000333.1 coordinate 2,045, forward strand.
CATTTATAGATATGTTTTCATCAACCTCACTAGGAAAAACCTCAAAGCTTACTCCTATTTGTTTGAGCAGCTCCCGTCTTCTTGGTGAAGCTGAAGCTAATACTAATTTCGCCATAAAATGTCACCATCCTGCATTATATTTTAAAAAAATGGTTATGAAAGCAATTGGAATTAGAATAAAAAATAAGACAAAAGAACCGTCCCCTTGTCTTATTTTTACTTCTTTTATCTTTTCTGATTAATAATTTTCTGATTAGTAATATTAAAGGTTAGTATTTCCAGGTTAACTGACAAATCCACAGTTCTCACTATAACACCCCTTGGGATAGAAAGAACCTTAGGTGCAAAATTTAAAAGAGTAGTTACGTTATTTTCAATAAGCAAGTTTGCAACATCTTGTGCATATTCACTAGGCACTGTAATAATACCCATCTTAACCTGGTTTTTCTTTATTGTGTTGGGTAAAGCTTCCATGGGCATGATCTCCAGGTCATTCACTTTGGAACCGATCTTTTTGGGATCATTGTCAAAAATCCCTACTATATCAAAGCCCCTTTCTTTGAAACCATCATAGATACATAGTGCTGTACCCAGGTTGCCCGATCCTACCAGGACAACCTTCCATCGCTTGTTAAGTCCCAGGATTTTTAGAATATTATTATGCAAATCTTTTACGTTATAACCCACACCCCTTGTGCCAAACTCCCCAAAATAGGCCAGATCCTTTCTAACCTGAGCTGGACTAACCCCAACTCCCTGAGCAATATCACCTGAGGAAATAGTAATAATACCCTTTTTGTCAATTTGAAATAAAAACCGAGAATAAACTGACAATCTACTTACTGTTGCTTCTGGTATTTTTAAAGCTTTCATGCGGCCAATATGCCCCCCTTTTTACAGCCATTCTATTTGTACCATCTGTCACATTTATTATATCAGATGCTGTGCACAAAAGTACAAGTTTTTATTTTCTTGCAACCACTTTCTAGCCTCACTAACCATATAAAAAGATCCTGTAACAATAATCATTTCCTCTTGAGTTGAGTGGATGCTCCTTAACGCCAATTCTAGTGCATCTCCTATATTGGGTTCCAATAAAACCTCGGGGCAATACTTTTCTGCCAATACCATCAATTGTTCCCAGTTTCCAGCCCGTGGACTTAAAGGCTTTGTTACCACTATTCTCTCTGCTAAAGGCGCTATTATTTCAACTGCCTTTTCTCTTTCCTTGTCAGCAAGCATTCCTATTACCAGGGTTAACTTATATTCTGGAAAAATACTCTTTACAGCTTCCTTTAAGGTAATTATTCCATCCACATTGTGAGCTACATCTATTATTATCAGCGGATCCTGCCTAAATATTTCCAGGCGTGCATTCCAAACAACCTTTTGTAAGCCTGCAAATATTGTGGCTTTGGTAATTTTGGAATATCCCATCTCCTGCAGCAGTTCTGATGCACTTACAGCTAAAGCAAGGTTTTTACCCTGATGCTCTCCAAGCAAGGGCAGGTTAATTCTTTCATAGCTATCCTTTAATCCCGTGACAGAAAAAATGGAGCCATTTTTGCCTAGAGCATCTGTCTGGTAATTAAAATCCCTGCCAAGTATATACAATGGGCTGTCACATAGTTTACTTCTTTTTTCAATAGCTTCCAGGGCCTCTGGTTTGTCCGAACCAGTAATAATGGGTCTGTTTTTTTTAATAATTCCTGACTTTACCGTGGCAATTTCTTTAATTGTATCACCAAGATAATCCATATGATCCATTGCCACATTTGTAATAATTGACAATAATGGGTTATCTATGATATTTGTAGAATCTATTTCACCACCTAAACCTACCTCTAACACTAGTATGTCCACATTTTCCTGGTAAAAATACTGAAATGCCATGGCAGTATTTACTTCAAACTCTGTTGGATGTTCACAACCTTCTTCAACCATTTTTTCCAGGAGAGGCTTTATCATGACAATTAAGGCAGCTACCTGATGGTGACTTATCATTTCACCATTTATCCTAAACCTTTCCCTGTATGAGTGGATATGTGGCGAGGTGAACAAGCCCACCTTGTATCCACTTTCAGCAAGAACTGCACTTAACATGGAAGCCGTAGACCCTTTACCATTTGTACCACCTATATGGACAACCTTTAAGTTCTTATGAGGGTCTCCAAGGAGCTCCATGAGTTTTTTAATCCGATCAAGTCCAAAATTCATGCCAAATGTCGTTAAATTTCTCAAATAGTCAAGGGCTTCCTGATAATTCATCTTTTATCAAACTCTCCTATCCACGCTGAAATATTGCCAGTCTTTCTTTAAGACCTTGATATTTTGCTGTAAGTTCCTTTTCCTTATCTCTTTCCTTATTTATTACCTCATCTGGAGCCTTGCTCAGGAATTCCTCGTTGCCAAGCTTTTTAGTAACCCTTTCCAGATCCTTGCTGATATTCGCCATTTCCTTTTCCAGGCGTTTTATCTCCACATCTATATCAATTAAACCTTCCAGGGGCACATATACTTCCACTCCATAGGCAACAACTGCAGCAGCTTTCTGGGGCTTTTCTTCTGCATTATCCATGATGGTTATTGGAGCAGCCCCTGCAAGGGTTTCAATATATGACAGGTTGTCTTCAAGGGCAGCCCTGACCTCAGGAGATTTAATTAGTATCACAGCTTCTGCCTTTTTGCCAGGGGGTACATTCATCTCATAGCGTATATTTCTAATCCCCCTGATAATTTCCATTAACAGCTGCATTTTTGCAACATCTGACTTATCCTTAACGTCCCTGGTCTCTGGCCAGGCTGACAGCATGATACTACCCTCCTTGCCGGGCAGGTGATTCCAGATTTCTTCTGTAATAAAGGGCATAAAGGGGTGCAGCAGCTGTATTGCACCAGACAGGGTTTTATTTAAAACCTCCTGGGCAGTTTTTTTACTTTCAATGCTAACTTTTCCAAATAATCTGGGCTTGACTATTTCTATATACCAATCACATAGTTCATTCCAGATAAACTCGTAAATATTCCTGCCAGCTTCCCCTAATTCATATTTCTCCATGGACTCGGTTACCCTATTTACTATTTCCTGGTAACGAGTTAGAATCCATCTGTCTGCAAGGGTGTAGTTGCTGCTGTCAACGGTCTGTTTTGGGTCATATTCTTCCAGGTTCATCAGGGCAAATCTAGAAGCATTCCAGATCTTATTAGCGAAATTTCTTGCCCCCTCTAGTCTTTCAAAATGAAATCTTAAATCATTTCCAGGAGTGTTTCCAGTTATAAGCATAAATCTGAGGGTGTCTGCACCATACTTGTCTATAACCTCTATTGGGTCAACTCCATTGCCCAGGCTCTTGCTCATCTTTCTGCCTTGACTGTCCAGTACTAGACCATGTATAAAAACATCACCAAAGGGTACCTCCTCCATGAACTCAATTCCCATAAACAGCATCCTGGCCACCCAAAAGAAAATAATGTCTCTTCCAGTAACCAGTACACTTGTGGGATAGAAATGCTTTAAATCCTCACTGGCTTCAGGCCATCCTAGTGTTGAAAAGGGCCATAAGGCTGAACTAAACCACGTATCCAGCACATCTGGATCCTGGGTTAGACTTCCGCCACAATCACCACAGCTTACAGGCTCTGTGCGGCTGCATATTTCCTTGCCGCAGTCATCACAGTACCACACTGGAATTCTATGTCCCCACCAAAGCTGCCTTGAGATACACCAGTCACGAATATTCTCCAGCCATCCAAGATAAATCCTGGTAAACCTCTCAGGTACAAATTTCACCTGGCCAGTTCTGGCAGCTTCCATTGCCGGTTCGGCTAAAGGCTTCATTTTTACAAACCATTGTGGAGATACCAGGGGCTCTATAACAGTATCACAGCGATAGCACTGACCTACTGCATGCTCATGCTCTTCAATGTTAATTAGATACCCTTTTTTAGCCAGATCTTCAACTATCTGTTTTCTGCAAGCATATCTATCCATTCCCTTATAGGGGCCTGCTTCCTCAGTCATCAGTGCATCCTTGCCTATGACAACAACATGGGGCAAGTCATGTCTTAAGGCTACTTCAAAGTCATTTGGGTCATGGGCTGGAGTTATTTTCACAGCACCGGAACCAAATAGAGGGTCTACATAGGTATCAGCAATAATTGGAATTTCCCTGTTCATCAGCGGGAGGGTTATATTTTTACCTATATAGGCTTTATAACGTTCATCCTCTGGATGGACTGCTACAGCAGTATCCCCAAGCATTGTTTCAGGTCTAGTTGTTGCAACCACCATATGCCCACTGCCATCAGCAAAGGGATAGGCAACATGATATATTTTCCCCTGCAAATCCCTATGCTCAACCTCAATGTCTGAAATTGTAGTCTTGCATTTAGGACACCAGTTTACTATATAGTTCCCCTTGTATACCAGGCCCTTTTCATAAAGACATACAAAGACCTCCAGAACTGCCTTTGAGCATCCCTCATCCATTGTAAACCTTTCTCTCTGCCAGTCACAGGAAGCTCCCAATAGTCTTAATTGTCTTGTAATTGTATTTCCATATTCATGCTTCCAGTTCCATACCCTCTCCAGGAATTTTTCCCTGCCTAACTGGTACTTGTCCAAACCTTCCTTGGAAATATGCTCCTCAACCCTGGCCTGGGTGGCAATACCTGCATGGTCGGTTCCAGGCAGCCAGAGGGTATTATAACCCTGCATTCTCTTAAATCTTATTAAAATGTCCTGCAGTGTATTATTGAGAGCATGGCCCAGGTGCAAAGAGCCTGTGACATTTGGAGGGGGCATTACTATACAGTATGGGTTTTTATCTTTTTGGGGTTCCTGATGAAAATTCCCACTTTCCTCCCAATGGGTATACCATTTCTCCTCAACCTGTTTAGGATCATATTTAGTATCAAGTGTTTTTTGCATTAAATCTTCCTCCTATTTTTAAAGCTCTTTTAAGTAATTCAAGTAAACACCAGGTGTGTCAAGGGTGTCAAAAAAAAGCCTTCATCCCCTTTTAAGGACGAAAGCTTCTTCGCGGTACCACCTTAATTCCATATTAAATGACCCTTGTCCAGCGATAACGGACTGACCCGAAAATACCTGCTGATTTCAGCATTTAGTCTCCAGGGCAACTTCTTTATTGCTAGCTTCATGGTCTTGCAGCCAGGGGACCAATTCTCTGCAGAAGCATAAAAATAAATACTACTCCCTATCATTGACAAATTTCTACTCTTTATTTATATCTGTTATCATATACAGAATTAAAAAAATTGTCAAGAATATAGTCTACTGCCTCATAGGGAGCCAAGGATTTATTGTAAAGCTTGTCTACTAGTTGTTCCCATTGGGCATTATTTTTAAGTTCATTGAAAATGTGTTCTCTAATTTTTAGGGCCGCCATGTCCTGAACTTCCTTGCTCAATCTTAGCCTTTGCTCCTCTAGCCATTTGTCAGTACCAAGCAGATGGGCTTTATGTTCTGCTATACTGGTGCATAAGCTGTCAATGCCCTGGTTTTTAATTGCTACAACTGGGATAACAGGAATATCCCACTCATCCTTTTCTTCAAGCTTTTCTTTTAGGCACAAGAAAGCCTCTACTTCTGTTTTAACTCTATGTGCACCATCCAAGTCTGACTTGTTTATTACAAAAATATCAGCAATTTCCATGACTCCGGCTTTTAGCACCTGTATAGTATCCCCGGCATTGGGAGTAAGGACTACAAGGGTGGTATGAGCTACATTCATTATCTCCACTTCAGATTGTCCCACGCCAACAGTTTCAACAATTATTATATCCTTGCCAAAGGCATCTAGAAGCCTTATAACATTTTTTGTGCCCTGGGACAAACCGCCAAAACTACCCCTGCTGCCCATACTTCTAATGAAAACATCATCATCCAGGAAATGATCCTGCATTCTAATCCTGTCTCCTAGAAGGGCTCCACCAGTAAAGGGGCTTGTTGGATCCACAGCAACTACACCTACAGTTTTCCCCAGTTTTCTGTAGTATGCTATCATACAATCCACCAGGGAGCTTTTGCCAGCACCAGGAGCCCCTGTAACTCCTATAACATGAGCCTTTCCTGTATAGGGAAACAAAGCTGTTAAAATTTCTTCTGCCCCGGGCAGACCGTTTTCAACAGCGGTTATGGCTTTTGCTAGTGCCCTTATATTGCCCTGCAGCAGGGAATCCACCAGTCTCACATGTTCACCACCTATGCTCAATTATTCCCTTTATTGTAACATATATTATATTTTTACCGAGTGTTTCTTTTTGAGCTTTTCGCCTCTTTTTTCTAAAACATTCAGCCTCTTTATATTAGAACCACAAATTCCAGCTCCTGTTCCCAATAAAGTTTTGACTACAAAATCAATTCCCATTTCTAAGGGTATTACCCCAAGGATTAAATACAACAAAACAAAGGGCAGTTGATATAATAAAGCTATACTGGCATACCTGTACAGGTTCTTCCAATCTCCCAAAATATAGCCTAAAACACCCAACCCTACTAGTAAAACACTCCACTGGACATTATTCCATGCAGCTAAATGAATGTATCCTTCATCAAGGGGCAGTTGAAGCAGTAAAATTAGAGTTCCGAAAATAATGGTGGCCATCCACATAATAATAAGGCTAAGCTTTACACTTTTAGACAAGGCCGATCCCTCCTCTGTTAGTGTGAAAATTATTAGCTGCTAAAATGATGTAATAAATTTTATGCCCATGGAGGACATATAATAATTCTTTTTCTTGACTTTTTGAATAACTATATGAAAAAATTAAACCCAGGTAAAAATGTAAAAAGGAGCGTTTAAATGGTAATTACTAGACAGGTAAAAGCAGATTTCCTCTTACTAGTTGTGGCAGCAATATGGGGTTTGACTTTTGTAGTGGTAAAAAATGCCCTTGATGACATTCAACCCTTTACATTTAATGCCTATCGATTTTTGGTTGCAGGAATCTTCATGATTGTTATATGCATTTTCTACAAAATCAAGTTTAACAGGCTTTTGCTAAAAATTGGTACAATAATAGGTTTTTTTCTATTTCTTGGCTATAGCTTTCAAACAATAGGCCTGCAGTATACAACTGCATCTAATTCTGGATTTATTACAGGTCTGGCAGTTGTTTTTGTGCCTCTTTTTGCTACAATATTTACAAAAAAGCTGCCGGGCATGTACAGCATAGCTGGAGCCGTACTGGCAGCTATAGGCTTATTCTTTCTTTCTGTGGACAGTACCTTAACCTATAACAGTGGAGACATAATGACATTGTTTGGTGCTATTTGTTTTGCAGTCTACATCCTGCTCCTGGGAAAATATTCTCCGCAGTTTGATACTATACCATTGGTGGCCATGCAAATTTTTGTTGTAGCTTTTTTAAGTCTAATATGTTCACTTACACTAGAAACCCCATCAGTAACCATGACCTCAGCAGTAATAATAGCCCTGCTTGTTTGTGCAATTCCTGCTACATGTCTGGCATTCATGATACAAACCTGGGCCCAAAAATTTACCACACCCACACGTACCATTATTATTATAACTACTGAGCCTGTTTTTGCTGCTTTATTTGCCTATATGCTTCTGGGAGAGATTTTTACCACCAGGCACCTCCTAGGTGCTGTTCTTATGCTCATGGGTATTTTACTAGTTGAATTTAAAGGGGAAACACAGGAAACGGCAGTTAATGTGGATGATTGAGCTTCATTTGAAATCATTTTGATTGAAATTATGTGGTAAAGAAAAGGATAATCAGGTACGTTAATTGAATATTTAATTAAGATTAACGACTAATTACCAAGTCCAGGGAGGAGATGATTCATGGAAAAGCTTCCTAAAAAAAATAAAATACTAATTGTTGATGACGATACAATGAATCTAAATCTATTAGAGGCCTTTTTGACAGCTGCCAATGAAAATTATGAACTTATCAGTGCAGCTAATGGGTCTCAGGCTTTAGAGAAGGTTGCAAAATACAATCCTGATTTAGTCCTGCTAGATATTATGATGCCTGAAATAAATGGATTTGATGTCTGTTCCATTATAAAAAACAACCCTGCAACCAGATTTTTACCAGTCATACTAATTACAGCTTTAAACGACAGGGAGAATAAGATCAAGGGAATAGAAGTAGGTGCCGATGATTTTCTTGCCAAGCCTGTGGATAGAATTGAGCTTATTACAAGGGTCAAGTCCCTGCTTCTTACAAAATCACTCCATGATGACCTGGAAAACCATTACAAACTGTTAAAAAAAGAGCTTGCCATGGCAAAATATTTGCAGGAAAGCCTCCTTCCCAAATCTGTTCCTGACATGGCTTCACTAGACATTGCAGTTTTTTATCAGCCCAGTATTGAAATTGGTGGTGATTTTTATTATTTCATGGATATAGATGAACACAACCTTGGCAT